>NZ_JBFUIB010000042.1:0-21976 GCF_056402095.1 Peribacillus sp. P4_C12 | reverse complement strand
ATGTTACATTAGTTGGCAAGAATGGCAGCGGTGTCACAGCAAAATTGGCGAATCAAATTATCGTTAACCTAAACATCGCGGCTATGTCTGAAGCACTTGTTCTTGCAGCAAAAGCGGGAATTGATGTGGAAAAAATGTACCATGCAATTCGCGGCGGTCTTGCTGGAAGCGCTGTACTCGATGCAAAGGTACCTCTTATTCTTGACAGGAACTTCGTAGCCGGAGGACGAATTGATATTAATTTAAAAGACATCACAAACGTAATGGAAACAGCTCATGAAATCGGAGTTCCACTTCCACTATCAAGCCAGCTTCTGGAAATTTTTCATGCGCTTAAAGTAGACGGCAAAGCGGGCGATGACCATGGCGGTATCGTGCAGTATTATGAAAAACTGGCAAACGTGGAAGTAAGGAGGGTGTAAATTGACAGTGACTTATTCAAACAATTTAAACGTAAAGAATACATTTGCCAATCTGCCGACAGTTCCGGATGAAATGGTTGTAAATGAACTACTCGCAAAGGAACTGCAAGATTTCAATAAAAAAATCATCGTTCTTGATGATGATCCAACGGGAGTTCAAACCGTTCACGGTATTTCCATTTATACAGATTGGTCGGCTGAAAGTATCGAAGCGGGATTCGCTGAAGAGAATTCAATGTTTTTCATTTTGACAAATTCGAGAGGCTTTACAGCTGCTGAAACTGAACAAGCGCATAAGGAAATCGCAAATGTCATCCAGCACACAGCTAAAAAGCAAAACAAAGAATTCATCATTATCAGTCGTGGGGACTCAACGCTGCGTGGTCATTATCCTCTTGAAACAGAGGTGTTGAAAGAGACGGTCGAAGCACAATCAGATATGCAGTTTGATGGAGAAGTCATCATGCCCTTTTTTAAAGAAGGCGGTCGCTTTACGATTAATAACATTCATTACGTGCAGGATGAACATGCATTAGTGCCGGCTGGTGAAACTGAATTTGCGAAAGACAGGACATTTGGTTACAAATCGTCGCATCTCGGTGAATGGGCAGAAGAAAAGTCAAACGGAGCATTTAAAGCGGAAGATGCTGTGTATCTGTCGCTAGAAAGCATTCGGGATCTTGATATTGATGGATTAGTTAGTCAACTGATGGCAGTTAAAGATTTTAATAAGATCATTGTTAATGCGGTTGAATATGTTGATGCAAAAGTCGTGGTGATTGCATTAATCCGAGCCCTAAAAGCAGGCAAGCATTTCATGTTCCGGAGTGCAGCGGCTTTAACAAAAATCATCGGAGGCGTGAGTGACAAAGCACTTTTAACGAAAGAAGAACTTATGAAAGACCATTCTGATCATGGCGGTCTGATTATGATTGGCTCACATGTGAAAAAAACAACGGAGCAATTTGAAGCTCTTCAAACATGTAATTTCATTGAGTTCATCGAATTCGATGTCCACCTCGTGCTGTATCCGGATAAGTTTGAAGCGGAAATTCAACGGATTATAGAGACGAGCGAGCAACTTATTCGTAAAGGCCAAACGGTAGCAGTATATACGAAGCGGGAGCGTCTTGATCTTGGTGAAAACAAAAAAGAAGAAGAATTGAAGCTGTCAGTGAAGATTTCCGATGCTGTGACAAGCATCGTCAAGCGTCTTGAAGTACGTCCAAGTTTTATTATTGCCAAAGGCGGCATTACCTCAAGTGATATAGGGACGAATGGCCTTAGCGTTAAGCGAGCAACGGTAGCTGGTCAAATAAAGCCTGGTATTCCGGTCTGGTTGACTGGGAGCGAAAGCAAATTTCCTGGGATAGCTTATGTGATTTTTCCCGGAAATGTTGGGTCAAGAACAACCTTAAAAGAAGTGGCAGAACTGCTGCATCAGTAAGTTGAGCGGCATTTGCCGCTTACAAGGGAGATTGTAAGCGAATACAAATAGAAAGGCGGCATAGGCATGCTTGTCAATACGAAAGAAATTCTTTCTGCAGCACAAAATGGGAAATATGGTGTTGCTGCGTTTAATGTATATAATCTCGAAACCGTACAGGCAGCGATTACTGTTGCAAAAAAAGAAAATCATCYGGTTATCATTGCTCTAGGAGAGCGATATTTTGATACGGTCGATGTGGAAGGCTTTGCAGCATTAGTAAAAACACTCGCAGGGAAATCTTCCGTTCCAGTTTCTCTTCACCTTGATCATGCGTATGAAAAGGAATCGATTATTCGGGCAATCAGGTGCGGTTTTACATCGGTCATGTATGATGGTTCAAAATATGAACTTGCGGAAAATATCCGCCTTACAAAAGAAATCACGGAGATTGCACATATGGCGGGTGTCAGTGTAGAAGCTGAAATTGGATCGGTTGCCCGCGGCGCTTTTTCAGATGAAGAAGAAGGAGACGGCACATTGACAGATCCAAAGTCTGCTAAAGAGTTTGTCGAGGAAACAGACGTCGATTTTCTGGCTGCCTCAATCGGAACAGTACACGGGATGTACACAGGAAAACCGAATATTGACCTAGATCTATTAGAGGAGATTCGCCAGCTAGTTGGTATCCCTCTCGTTCTTCATGGCGGATCTGGTACACCAGACGAGATTATCAAGCAGGCTGTTGCAAGAGGGATATGCAAAGTAAATGTAAATACAGAGGTATCGTTGGCGGCCACCTCGTATTTAAATCAGGCTTTTGAACAGGAACAGAAGGCGGCTCATCTATCGGCTATTATGGCGGGTATGCAAGAAGCGATGGAACCGGTCATGACGAAATTTGTCCGGTTACTTAAAAATTCAAACGTGATTTAGAAGAGAAGTGAAGTGAAAGAGTTGGCTGACGCTGGAGCAACAACAGCCAACTCTCACTTAAAAGAAAAGGGGGATAAAAAATGCCGATATTATCTATCTGTATAGGGGTTGCCCTATTGCTAGTATTAATGCTTGCTTTTAAATTAAACGCTTTCATATCCTTGCTTATTGTTTCCTTAGTAGTGGGGATCTTGGAAGGGATGACACCGAATGCTGCAATAGCATCCATCCAAAGTGGTTTGGGTGGAACGCTTGGTAATCTCACTATAATCATCGTCTTTGGTGCGATACTCGGTAAGTTGATGACCGATTCTGGTGGGGCCCAACGAATAGCGATGACACTCATCAAAGCATTTGGGAAAAAGAGAGTTCAACTAGCTGCTGTTCTTACAGCTTCTGTTGTTGGGATCGCCCTTTTCTTTGAAACAGGAGTCGTCGTTTTGATTCCATTAGTATTTACGATTGCTATTGCAGCAGGAGTACCTGTATTGTATATCGGCATGCCTGTTATAGCTGCTCTTATCACGATGCATGGATTTGTTCCTCCACATCCAGGACCAACAGCGGTAGCCAGTGTATTTGAGGCAAATTTGGGTAAGACCTTAATATACGGGATCATCATTGCGATCCCTGCCATTATTATTGGTGGGCCGTTATTTACGAAATTGTTTAAGAAAGAAGATTTGGAAGCGGATATTCCAAAAGAGCTATTTAACCCTAAAGAATTTAAAGAGGAAGAAATGCCAGGGTTTGTAACCAGTCTTCTTACATCCCTCATGCCGGTGATTCTGATAGCCATTAAAGTGTTTGTAGAAATCTTTATGCCTAAATCATCGATTATGCCAGTTGTTGATTTTATAGGTAATCCGGCTGTGGCTCTTTTAATCTCTGTTATTCTTGCCATTTTTACCTTTGGTCTTAATCGAGGTAAAAAAATGAATGAAATCATGAAATCCCTTACAGACTCGGTCAGCGGAATAGCTATGATTCTATTAATCATAGCTGGTGGCGGTGCGTTCAAACAAGTACTGATTGATAGTCATATTGATCAATATATCGCGGGTATCATGGCTGAATCAACGCTTTCTCCATTAATCCTTACTTGGCTAATAGCTGCTATCCTAAGGGTAGCAATTGGGTCTGCCACCGTAGCTGGTATGACTGCGGCTGGGATTGCAGCACCTCTTGTTGGGGCGACAGGTGTAAGTCCAGAACTTATGGTTTTAGCTGCTGGTGCAGGAAGTATAACTTTCTCTCATGTGAATGATGCAGGTTTTTGGATTTACAAGGAATACTTTAACCTTTCAATAGGTAAAACCATTAAAACCTGGTCCGTTATGGTCACCATTATTTCCCTAGTAGGACTGGCTGGTGTACTCATCATCAATATGTTCTTATAATAGAAAACCCCTATTCTTTCTATAAAGTTATAGAAAGGATAGGGGTTTTTTATGGTTCAACAAGAACTCTTTTATTTTCATCCATAATTTCGGCAAAGAATCCACAGGTTACTATATGAATCCTTTAAGTATTTACTTTTCGTTACGATATTAAGATGTCCAGCTAGTCTTTTTTCTTATCCCTTACTTTTAAGTTTTTTAAGAAATAAAATACCCCAATAGCCTATTAACACACCCACTGTATTTAAAATTACATCGTCAATATCTGTGCTACAAAAAATTGAAAAACTTCAGCTATACAAGTGACACTTAGACCTAACAAAAATATTTTTTTAAAAGAAACTCATCTTTCCCAGATTAACGGCACGAAAAAAAACATTGGTGAAAATAAAAGCATATTTGCAGAAATATTCAAAAGTGATATACTGCCCCAATCGTCTACGTTCGCATTTAATTCAAAAAAATATTGATAGAGAGTGTGAAAAGGTATTAAATTTATTTTTGGAATATCACTTGATAAATCAAAATAGAGTTCACCTGTATCACTAATAATCCCCATATCCCATCTAGGAATGACTGTTTGTGAGGCTAAAACAACAATATATAAGACGAAAATTGTTAAAACTACCTCATTTTAAACTTTTTATTTGTTTTTGTGTTTTTTAATAGTGCGACTATCATATATCCTATCATGTGCTTTATATACATAATTACTAAGCACATAGTTCCCCGCTTAACCTAAATCAATGAATATAGGTGGTTTACCACAATCTAACGGAATATGTGAAAATTTAGATGGAACTATTGTACACTATATATTGTATTTACAATATATAGAGAAAAAAGTAGCTCCAAAAAACAAGGGCTACTTAGTCATTATTTTTCCTAGCAGCTAAAATCACTAGGAGATGAAATAGCCACTAGAATATTTTCTGTTTATAAGTTACCATTTGAAATTTGTTTCTTGGTCATTTTCCCTAATTTTGTTTTATGAAAAGTAATTGAGATAGTTGTTCAAACATGTCGGTAATGAGTAATGGAGGTACTAATGAAATACGAGGTTATATTATTCGATGTTGATGATACATTATTAGACTTTAGTATATCGGAAAAAAGGGCACTACATAGAGCCTTCCTTGAGTTCGGTTTACCTACAGGAGTCAAGGATTATGAAGCCTGTTATCAAGAGATTAGTAGGGTTTTATGGCGAGAATTGGAACAGGGACTTACTAATCTATCAGAACTGGGAGTGGAAAGATTTAAGAGGTTGTTCCTCAAGCATGAGCTTGACATCGAGGCAGAGATGTTCAGCCGTGTGTATCTTAACTATTTGAGTAAGGAAATCCATCTTATACAGGGAGCTGTGGAAGTTTGCGAGAATCTAGCAGATTGTCGTCTAGCTATTATTACTAATGGATTCACCGATATGCAGACATCAAGAATTGGCGGTTCTCCTCTTAGCAATACTTTTGAGCATATTATAATTTCTCAAGAGGCGGGATTCCAGAAACCTGCAAAGGGTATTTTCGATTATGCGTTCTCTAAGTTACAGATTACAGACAAAGCTAAAGTTTTAATTGTGGGCGATTCTTTGACCTCCGATATTCAAGGAGGAATAGATTATGGGATTGACACCTGCTGGTTCAATCCGCATCAAAAGGAAAATAATCTAGGAATTAAGCCAACATATGAAATCTGTAAGCTGATAGATCTTATGCAGGTTGTAGAAAGTAAAGTAGTGGAGAGATTTTAAGTGAACCTTTTAAAAAGAGTTGATTGGAAGAGTTTATTCTGACAGTAGAATGTTAGATTTTTGGGAGTATAACAGGAAAGATTGATTACCTGTTTTTCTAATTATAAGCAAGATAAGGAATGACTAAAACAAGTATGGGTGTGTTAGTTTTTTATAAAGGAACCCCTGTCCCGATTTATATATATAAGCCGATTTCCTTAAGTTTAAGAATCATCGGCTCCTATTTTTTTAGATAGGGTTGCGTAGCGTCAGGCTATTCTCTTGGCAAGGTATTAGATTGCTTCACTTCCATTTGAATGGTCTGGAAGGGTTCTTTTCCAAAGAAAGCTTGAGCTCTTTTAGCCATTTCATTTAACATCACGTCATTTTCAATTAATTCCCCCCTGATACGGTCTATCAATTGTAGGGCGTTAGGTCCTGTGATTTGCTTTGCTACACGCTCAAGGAGAACTTTAGTATCAACCGAGTATTTGTGTGCGAAGCTGTGACACATCACCATATTTTTCCGAAGTGTATAAGAATATTCACTTGTAAAAGCCCTTCGGATGCATCCGCGTGTCCCGGCGTAACCGTATGAAATCTCGGAAGCGGCCCGATAAAAAAGAACCATTCCATCCGCGTGACTGGATTCTGGGTGCAACCGAAGTTCACTTATCAACGAAATTAAATGTTGAACCACTATTTTAGCTGACTCCGTTGTTTTCCACCATTCCATCAAATGTTGGTGATCTTCCATACTTATTTCCATGGGTTGTGAATTAGGCAATATGCTCTTCTCTCCTTCCTATAGACGTGGGATTGCTTGAATATTCTGGATCCTTGCATGACTGATCTTCCATTCAGGTCCAAGAAAGGCTTTGCCGAGACGTATCGCTTCTTTGATTGATTCTGCGATTTGGCAGTTTAAATATCTACTTTGTTCAATTAAATAAAAAGTATCCGGCTTCGCACCTTTTACTGCTAGTTCAAAATTAGGGTTTAATTGTTTTTCGCTAATACGTAGTGTATCCAGTTCAAACACAAGCATATCCTTTGCAAGAGAAATGGATTCTCCTTGATGTATCCTCATGATTGTTCCACGTACTGCATCAAATCCGTAGCCAATATCAGCTACTGAAGCGTGGTAAGGATTAAGCCCCGGTGCAGTCCGGATGGATGGAATATCTCGAAAACCTGTGGTAATGGAACAAACAACTTCTTTAGCAGCTAGACCTTTTTCTAAGGTATTATCAATGGCTTCAAGATAAAAATCCCTTTGATTGGAATTCATCCCCGTAAAAGTAGATGTCATTCATTTGTTTCCCCCTTAGCATTATATGATTAGGATTTTAAATCCTAAATCTTGAAACTAATGATCTTGCTCTACTGTTAAGAAATATACTCCCTTGAATAAGATTATATTTCAATGTATTCAAAAATAATTAGTCGGAAGTTTTTGAGTCAACTGGACTAGATTTAAAACAAAATAGCAGACCATGCCCATTTTCGGCACTACCCAAAAAGAAAAAAGCCTGGCAGAAGTTCTGGATTGGTTACCCGCAGCTGCAAGGCTTTTCTTTTACTCAAAATAGGTATGTGAATGTAAATTTTTTATATCAATTTACATTCAGTATTCTTCTTTGCTACCTATTCATTCTTTATGTGTCATATCAGAATGATAACAAGTTCATGGTCACTCTTATTCTAATCCGAATTACCACACACGCAAGCTAGGAGACAGGGAGTAGTTGCTTGAAAAAGACTGAATTAATAAGCTTGTAACAAGATATCATTCAAAAGTACTTCTTATATTTCTTTAATTTATAGATGACTGTAGGCTGGCTAACTCCCAAATATTCTGCCATTTCGTAAGTGGTTTTACATTGTTTGTATGCTTTGGTAATCAGTTGTAATTCAACCTTTTCTAAAGTCTTCTTTAGATCGTGATTCTCGTCTGATTCCTGTTCGATTGTTTGGGAAGAGGAATTTTCTGTTTGTTCTATTTGTCCTGTGATGGCTTGGGGAAGGTGTTTGGGAAATATAATGGGTTCCTCAATGATCAGAATTAACTGTTCAATTAAATTTTCTAATTCGCGTATATTTCCTGGCCATTGATAATGATTCAATACTTCATAAGTCGTTGGATGGAATTTTTTTAATTTCTGGTATTTATCATTTGTTTTCTGTAAGTAATGTTGAATTAAGAGCGGTATATCTTCTTTACGTTCATGTAATGCAGGAATTTGAATAGGTATCACATTCAAACGATAAAACAAGTCTAATCTAAACTTTCCCTCACTTACCATCCCCTTCAAATCCTGATTTGTTGCTGCGATTAGCCGGAAGTTAATAAGGCTTTCTTTTTTTCCACCGATGCGCTTTATTTTTTTTTCTTGTAACACTTTCAATAATTTAGCCTGCATGGTAAGTGGAAGTTCCCCGATTTCATCTAAAAAAAGAGTACCACTGTCAGCTTGTTCAATCAGACCCTGCCTTCCTTGTTTGTTAGCTCCTGTAAAAGAACCTGGTTCATAGCCAAATATCTCTGATTCAAACAAACTTTCCGGTATTGTGCTGCAGTTCACCTCAATAAAGGGTTCTTTCTTTCGATTGCTTTGATTATGAACCGAGCGTGCAAATGTACTTTTCCCTACCCCTGATGGTCCTAATAAAAGAATCGTGGCATCTGTTTTAGCAACATTATGGATCGTTTTTAAAATCTGCTTGGTTGCATTACTTCTAGCAATCATATCGTGGTAATCTAGTTCTTTTTCCCTTAAATCCTCGACTTCTGTTTGATAGCCTTTTACTATTCGTTGTAATTGCTCGTATTGTTCCTGCAATTGCAATATCTCGGTTTGATCCTGGCCATAGCTAATTACCCTAACGAGAAGACCTTCTTTATTAAAAATGGGGTAGCCTGTTGACATGACAACATGCCCTGTTTGTGTATGCTGCATAATACGCATCGCTTTTTTTTCTTTTAAAACGAGTGCATTGATAGATGGTGTGRGAAGTCCATCTTTTTCTAATTGATATACAGATGTACCGATGTATGAGGCAGGTTCCATACCATAAATCTCCCAGAGTTTTGGATTGGAGTATAAAATGATACCTTTTTCGTCTGTAATTGTAATGTTATTATTCGATGTTTCGATAATTTTTTTTAACTCCTGCTCAAGCATTCTATCATTCAATACGTTCGCCTCCTTTTATTTTTATAGGTGTTGATTAAAATATTAATCAAAAAGAGCGAATAATCAAAAATTAAATTAGGGAATAAGAATTTGATTTAATTTTAAATCAAATTCTTATAAAAAAATAGCTAAAATCGTCGTAATTATCTGAAAAATAGTTGGCGCGAATCTTGCTTAAGTAATAGGTAAGATGAAAATTATGAAAAACATGGGGGCGTTTACTATGCTGTAGCAAATATCCAGTACATATTGCCAGTGCGTCTACAATAGTTTTCACACGTGAGGGTCTCAAATACGGCGCTCTAATTAAGTCTACAAAAATAGTTGCAATAGAAAAAACAGGTGCTTGAGCACATGGTAATACTTTTAATCGATAGATTTACTATGACAATCTGAGAGTGTTCCTTCCTACTAATCGTAAAGTATATGTTAAAAATCACATTAGAATATATGCCAAGGTTGTGGCAGGAATGGAATTTGTAATTATACAAAAATAGTAGAAATTTAGGAGGATATTACATGATGAAGTATCAACCGAAGGACTCATTCAAATCACCCCGTTTTTGTGGAGTGCGCACATTTATGCGGCTTCCATTTGTTGAACAGCTAGATGAACATATGGATTTTGTCATTACGGGTATTCCATTTGATTCAGGGCAATCATTTAGAACGGGGGCAAGATTTGGCCCAGAAGCTATTCGCGATTTTTCGATTCTTTTGCGTCCTTATAACCCTGAACAGGATATTAACATTTTTGATTATATATCAGGGATTGATTATGGGGATATTCCAATTGTTCCGGGCTATATTTCTGAAACATATAAAAAGATTGAAGAAGAACTTACTCCTGTCATTGAAAAAGGGATCATTCCTWTTTCATTAGGAGGCGATCATTCTATTACTCTAGGAGAGTTACGCGCAATCGTAAAAAAACATGGGCCAGTTGCCTTGCTTCAATTCGATGCCCACTCCGATACGTGGGATAGCTATTTTGATCAAAAATATAATCATGGAACCGTTTTTCGCCGCGCAATAGAAGAAGGTCTCATAGATGTATCTAGATCTCTACAAATTGGTATGAGGGGCGGTCTGTACGGACCGGAGGATCTTCAGGATGCTCGGGATTTAGGCTTAGGCGTTTATACGACGAACGATTATAAACGAATGGGTGTTGAGAAAATGCTAGAGGTCATTCATGAGCGAGTAGCAAATGGCCCTGTCTTTTTATCCTTTGATATTGATTTTCTAGATCCTGTTTATGCACCTGGAACGGGGACACCGGAAGTTTCAGGGGCTAACATTGATGATGCTTTAACCTTTGTAAGAGGATTGACGAATATAGATTTTGTAGGATTTGACCTTGTTGAGGTTTTACCTGCATACGATCACGGACAAATCACCGCTGCCGCCGCCGCTAATATTGTCTATGAGTTCATCACACTTATCGCTCTTGCAAAAAAAGAAAAACTAGAGAAAAAAGAGAGAGTGGAAGATTTGGAAACACAGCTTAACAAATAATTTCCTTTTCAAATGGATGGAAGGAATCAGTGGAAATGCCATTCCTTCCATCTTAAAAACACAGCGATATATTAAACCAAACAACCCCAAAAGGAGATGTGTAAATGCATATTTTGGATATAACGATCATGATTCTATATTTTTCTGTTTTAATCATTGTAGGAGTAATCGGATCTAAACGGGCAAAAACAGCAGATGATTTCATTGTAGCTGGGCGTAATCTAGGGCATTTTATGTATTTATCATGTTTAGCTGCTGTAATATTAGGGGGCGCTTCTACTTTAGGAACAGCAAAGTTAGGTTATCAGTTTGGAATATCCGGTATTTGGCTAGTGGTAATGATCGGGTTAGGCATTATCGCAATAGGGTTATTTTTAACAAATAAGATATTTGATTTAAAAGTTTTGACGATCAGTGAAATGCTGGAGAAGCGTTACAATTCACAAACACGATTGATCAGTGCTTTAGTCTCGGTTATCTATACATTTATGTTGACTGTAACGCAAGTGATTGGAATGGGGACGATTTTACATGTTTTGGCTGGTTGGAATTTAACAATTTCCATGATAGTCGGGGGTGGAATCGTTTTATTTTATACAATATTAGGAGGAATGTGGTCAGTCACTATGACTGATGTCGTGCAATTCGTCATTATGACGATCGGTATTTTCTTTATCATGCTTCCAATGAGCATCTCTAAGGCAGGAGGGTGGGGCTCACTTAAAGAGAATCTCCCTGCATCACATTTCGAGCTAGGCAACATTGGTGGAGAGACAATTTTTCAATATTTTTTACTATTTACCTTAGGGGTAGTTGTGGGTCAAGATATTTGGCAGCGTCTTTTTACCGCACGAACCAAAGCGGTTTCTCGTGGCGGAACGGTTGGAGCTGGAATATATAGCGTTTTTTATGCGATTGCAATCAGTATCATTGGAATGTGTGCTTTTATTATCCTTCCTAATTTAGGTGATCCACAAACTGCATTTACTAGTGTAGCGATGGAAACCCTGCCTGCAGGTCTACTAGGTATTGTCATTGCAAGTGTAGTCTCAGCCCTAATGTCCACTGCTTCAGGAACATTGCTAGCTTCATCCACTTTAGTTGTTAATGACATCATTAAAAAATATATCGGTTCAGGAATGAGTGAACGTCAATTTTTAAAAACATCTCGGATTACAACTTTAACGATTGGTGTATTGACCATAATCGTTTCGATTTGGATTCAAGACATTTTAGTTGCATTAGATGTGGCTTACGCAATCTTATCCGGAGCTGTGTTCTTTCCAATCATTCTTGGCTTCTTTTGGAAGAGAGTTACGGCTACAGCCGCTTTCTACTCCATTCTGGCTAGCATGATCGTTATTATTGTGGGATTGGTGATTAATGGGCCTTCCTCCACTCAACCCATTCTATACGGACTCGCTACTAGTTTTGTGGTTATTACAATACTTACTTTAATGAGTTCCAAGAATGAAATAAATCAAGATGTAAAAGGTGATGACGACGTGGATACCATAGCTAATTGATGATACACCCAAACAAGCAAAAAATGATTTAAGGGGGAAAGAAAAATGACAAAGACAATTTCCTTGGAACCAGCAACATTCAATACATTGGAGGAAGAACGTAATCATCGGAAAGAAAGATTGGCAGCTTCATTCCGTCTTTTTTCAAAATTTGGTTTCGACGAGGGGATAGCTGGACATATTACGGTTCGTGATCCTAAATATACAGACCATTTCTGGGTCAATCCGTTCGGGATGCATTTTAGTCAAATTTCCGTTTCAGATCTTATATTGGTTAATCATAAAGGTGATATTGTAGAGGGTGAACATTCAGTGAATGGTGCTGCCTTTGCCATTCATTCAGAAATTCATAAAGCTCGACCGGATGCCATTGCAGCGGCACATGCTCATTCGGTCTATGGAAAGACATGGTCTTCTTTAGGGAGATTACTAGATCCGATTACGCAAGACGCCTGCCAATTCTATAATGACCATGCATTATTTGATGATTTTACTGGTGTGGTGTATGCATCTGAAGAAGGGAAACGCATCGCTAGGGCTCTAGGTCAATACAAAGCTGTCATTCTCCGCAACCATGGGTTGTTAACAGTGGGCCAATCTGTAGACTCAGCTGCTTGGTGGTTCATAACCATGGAACGTTCATGTCAAGCACAGATTATGGCTGAATCTGTAGGTAAGCCCATTTTTATAGAAGAGGAGTATGCCAAATTAACAGCAGAACAAACGGGAACTGAATATGAGGGATGGCTAAGTTTTCAACCTCTTTGGGATAGAATTAGAAAAGAGCAACCAGATTTCTTGAAGTGAACATAAAAAGTAATTCTAGAAAGAAGATAAAAAGAATCAAACGGTGAAGCTCTTGGTTGGGCTTCACCTATTGTAATGAAGATGGAATGAATTAGAAGAAGAATTCAAATTCACAGATTGCCGCCCCTGCAATGAATAAAAAAGGAATCAATAGGTTCTTGAGGAGGTTTAATAATGCCCAGTTCTAAGAAAGCAGCTCCTTCACTTTATGTAAGGGTCGATATACCGGAAAAATACATAAACAAGTTTAAAGAGATTTGTTCTGAAGTTGTTGTCGAACCATGGGAATTCGGCGAACCTGAACCACAGGCAACTGTTGATTTATCAAAGTTCGATGTCCTCTATACGTCGGGACTTCACGATAATCTTAACATACTTAAAGAGGCTCCAAAGATTAAATGGATCCATTCAGATAGTGCGGGAATGGAGGCCATGCTGAATGAAGACATTCGAAACAGCGATATCATCATCACCAATGTAAAAGGCTGCACGTCTGTTCCGATTGCCGAGCATACAATTGCCATGTTATCTTCGTTAGCGAGAGGTGTGCATACAATAATCCGAAATCAAATAAATAAAAATTGGGTTGAAATTCCTGTGATGGACCTTGAAAATGCAACAGTGGGCATAATCGGGTATGGTGACATTGGCTTTGAAATTGCAAAAAGATGTAAAGTACTTGGAATGAAAGTGATAGGATGTCGTCGGAACCCCGGCAAAAGGAACAAAGAATATGAACCTGCTGATTTGATTATGGGCATGGATCAAGTGGATGAAGTACTTTCTCTATCAGATTTTATTGTATTAGCTCTCCCATTTACCAAAGAGACCTCTTATTTTTTTAATAAAGAACGGTTAAATAAAATGAAAAAAGGTAGTTACTTAGTTAATGTTGGTCGCGGAAATACCATTGTCGATGGAGATTTAATTGAATGTTTGAGCAAAGGGCACATAGCTGGTGCAGCACTTGATGTGTTTGAAGTAGAGCCTTTACCTAAAGATCATCCTTTTTGGCAGCTTGAAAATGTAATAGTTTCTCCACATAACGCATACAACTCTTCAAAACATCTAGATCGTGTGATGGAGTTATTTTTGCAAAATTTAAAGCTTTTTTCTGAGGGGAAGCCACTGATAAACGTCGTTCATAAACAACTGGGTTATTAGTAGTAATGGGCTCGTTGAAAAAAATACATTATAGATATTTTTTTGAGGATATGAAAAATTCAAATTTTACATGTGAAACAAGAGTCATAAATGTGAGAGACTGCAAAAGCCTAAAACGCTTTGTGGTCTTTTTTATATTTTAGACATTATGATCTAGTAATTTATTAATATATTGCATTTATGAAAGATGATATTTMAATATTGAAAGATTACTAAAGGTATATAGACGTTTTATCAGTTTAATAGTCTGAAAAATCGATAAATAATATGATTATCAGTTTTGGCATGAATATTGCAACGTTCTAGTATAAATCCAATAAATGCTAGTATAAATCCAATAAATGAGGTGAAGTCCATTGACCCGTTACGAATATGGCGGTGATGAGTTTATTTTTGTTGAATTAGCTGAGGCAATGAGTCTTGAAACGAATTTTAAAGCAATGGCAATTACTAAGGCGTTACGAGAAAAAAAGGTATCAGGAATACTGGATATTTGTCCATCCAATGCTTCTTATATGATTCGGTTTAATCCAGATCTCATTCATCCAGATGATTTAATTTCAAAATTGAAAGAACTTGAACAAGATGTTACGTTGGAGAACTTTGAAATAACTGCACGTGCAGTTGATGTACCCATTTTATTTGAAGACCCTTGGACACATGAGGCATTAATGCGTTTTAGAGATCGACATCAGGATCCAACATCAACAGATATTGAATATGTGGCACATACAAATGGCTTTCAATCAAAAGAAGATTTAATTAAATCAATTACGGATGCCCCTTATCTTGTGTCGATGATAGGTTTTGTACCGGGGTTGCCATGGTGCTATCAAATGGTTCCAAACGAGAAGCAAATCGAAGCACCTAAATATGTCCGTCCTCGAACATATACGCCAGAGAGAGCATTCGGATTCGGCGGTTCATTTGCTGTTATTTATCCGGTACAAGGTGCAGGTGGTTATCAATTGTTTGGAACTGCTGCAGCACCGATTTTTGAAAAAGAGCAGCGTTTACATGATTTTAAAGAGTCAATGACCTTCCCTAGACAAGGGGATGTTTTTAGATATCGAAGCATTTCGATGGAGGAATACGAAGATATTCGAAAACAAGTTGAAAATGGGGAATTCCGATATTTGACGAAGGATATCACCTTTAAACCGAAAGATGTTCTCGAGAATCCAAATGCGTTTTCAGAATCTGTGATAAGGAGGTTATATGCATGATTAAAGTTATTAATCCTGGACTTCAAACGACTATTCAAGATTATGGAAGAATTGGCTTTTATGAAGTGGGGATGCCACCATCGGGAGCCATGGATAAATACTCATACAGAGCAAGCAACTTACTTGTTGGGAATGATGAAAATGCAGCTGTTCTCGAGATTACTTATATGGGGCCAGTCTTAGAATTTCAACAAGATGTAACCGTTGCTATTGCAGGAGGGGAAATACCGCCAAAGATTAATGATCAATATGTTCCAATGTGGGAAACTTTAGAAGTTAAGGCTGGAGATGTGCTGTCATTTGATTTTGTTAAACAAGGAGCCCGGGTGTATTTAGCGGTAGCTGGCGGAATTGAAGTGCCGCTTATTATGGAATCACGGTCTACATATACTTTGTGCGGAATTGGAGGTTTCGAAGGAAGGCCACTCCAAGCTGAGGACCATTTGAAAATCGGTAATGCTAACCAATCAAAGATTGCGATTGGAACACGGATAAGTGATGAATTAATTCCGGTATTCTCAAAAACGAATGAGATTCGAGTTGTTGTAGGATTGTGCAGTTATCGCCTGACTGAAGAAAGTAAAAAACGCTTTTTCTCCATCGATTGGACGGTTACAACGGAAGCAAACCGTGTTGGCTACCGTTTTAAAGGGGAGCGTTTGAATTTCGTAGAGCGTGAACAACCATTTGGTGCCGGTAGCAACCCTTCAAATGTGGTTGATCTAGGGTATCCAATCGGATCCATTCAAGTACCAGATGGTGTCGAACCGATTGCTTTGTTAAACGATGCTGTGACAGGTGGAGGCTATGCGACGATTTGTACAATTATTAGTACGGATTTAGACAAGATGGCTCAAATTAAAACAAATGAGAAGGTTCGGTTTGTTGCTGTTGATATTAATGAAGCCCTTGAGGCGAGAAAATTATACAAAGATAAAATCAATCAAATGAAAAAACAAGTATTAGGACAAATAGGGGGAATCAATCATGGCTGAACAGAAAACAGTTCTATCACCAATCCCAGGAGTATTTTATCGCAAACCAGCTCCTGATAAAGACGTGTACGTAAAAGAAGGAAATACAGTTAAGACAGGCGATGTTCTTGCTATGGTGGAAGTTATGAAAAACTTCTATGAAATTAAAGCAGAAACAGATGGGGTTCTTGCGCAATTCTTTGTTGAGGACGAGGACCTTCTAGACGCTGGACAGGAAATAGCGGTAATCATTGAACAGTAATCATTTTTGTGGAAGGAAGGAGGAAAAGTAAATGGGCTATTTTAAAAAGGTGCTGATTGCAAACAGAGGGGAAATTGCTAGGAGAATTATTCGTACATGTAATAAGGAAGGCATTCGAACAGTCGCTGTCTATTCCGAAGCCGATGCAGAGGCTCCTTATGTCAGTGAAGCGACTGAAGCTGTATGCATAGGTCCGGCTCAAGCGAAAAAGAGTTATCTTGATATTGAAAAAGTAATTCAGATAGCAAAAGAAACACATGCTGATGCTATTCATCCTGGGTATGGATTCTTATCTGAAAATCCGGAATTTGTACGCAGATGTGAGGAAGAAAACATTGTCTTTATCGGTCCCTCTGCGGAAACAATACATATTATGGGCAGTAAGCTTGAAGCTCGTACCCAAATGCAAAAGGCGGGCGTAAGGGTTGTGCCAGGTACGGATAAAAGCATTGAGTCAGTTGACGAAGCATTGCTGATTGCGAACGATCTTGGTTACCCGCTCATGTTAAAAGCTAGCGCCGGTGGTGGTGGTATTGGGATGCAGCTTGTTCAAAATGATGCCGAGCTAATAAAAGTGTTTGATGCGACGAAGCAACAAGCTACTTCATTTTTTAAGGATGGAACTGTCTTTTTAGAAAAATGGATTTCAAACCCCCGCCATATTGAAGTGCAAATTGTCGCTGATACATACGGAAATGTCTTACATTTATTTGAACGGGAATGTTCAGTCCAGCGCCGAAATCAAAAGGTGATAGAAGAAAGCCCTTCACCATTTCTAAATGATACCCTTAGAAAAGAATTGTTAGATGCAGCCATTCGAGGTGTAAAACAAATAGATTATACAAATGTAGGCACAATGGAATTCATTTTTGATGAAAATCAAAATTTCTATTTTCTTGAAATGAATACTCGTCTGCAAGTAGAACACCCAGTAACTGAAGAAATAACGGGACTGGATTTAGTTGAACTACAGTTAAAAATTGCTGCTAAGGAAAAACTGACAATCACACAGGAAGAGATAAACAAAACAGGACACGCGATTGAATGCAGACTTTATGCAGAGGATCCTAATACTTTCTTTCCTAGTCCTGGAGTAATTTCTAGGTTGAAATTACCTGAAAACGATGTAAGGTTTGATTTTGGCATCATTGAAGGCAGTGCGGTGACCCCTTTTTATGATCCAATGATCGGTAAAATTATTGTACACGGCATCACACGTGATCAAGCAATCGAAAAAATGCAGCGAGTACTTGATGAGATTGACGTACAGGGAGTTAAAACAAACCTCATGCTTTTAAAACAAATCATGAAAAATAACCAGTTTATACGTGGGAATTATACGACTCAATTTTTAGCAGAAAATAAAATTCAAGTGCTTGAGGGGTGAAAACAATGTTTAAGGTAGATTTGAACTGTGATATGGGTGAAAGCTTCGGTCTTTATGAATTAGGTAATGATGAAGAATTAATGCAGTCCATTACCTCGGCTAATATTGCATGTGGTTTTCATGCCGGAGATCCCCATGTTATGAGAAAAACAGTGGAACTAGCAAAGAAATATGATGTTGGGATTGGTGCGCATCCAGGGTTTCCTGATTTATTGGGCTTCGGTCGTCGCTTCATGACCTGTACACCCTTAGAAATTAAAGACTATGTGATGTATCAAGTAGGTGCTTTAAGAGAGTTCAGCGCTGCAGCAGATGTCAAAATCCAGCATTGTAAACCACACGGAGCTTTATTTATGAAAGCAATGGAAGATAAGACTATAGCACGAGCAATATTAGAAGCAATTCATGCTATCGATCCCAATATGGTCATATTTGCGCTTAGCCAATCTGAAGTGATGGAAGAAGCGATAAAAATGGGTGTCCCTGTTGCAAAAGAGGCTTATGCTGACCGGGAGCATACTGAAAGCGGGTCCATTTTGTTAACGAGAACAGGCTCACAAATCAATGATTATGAAGAAATGGCGCAGCGAGTTGTTCGTATGGTCAAAGAAGGAAGAGTCATCACACACGATGGAAAAGATGTTTCCATTAAAGCAGAGACCATTTGTATTCATGGAGATACACCAGGAGCGCCGACTCTGGCTAAAAAGGTTGTAGAAGCTTTAAAAGAGGGCGGCGTCGAGATTGTACCTATTAAAAAGATTATCTAGTAAGGTACTGGTCCTAAAATGTATATTGGTATAGTAGTTGGACTCTAAATATTGAACTATGCTCTTTAAAAAGGATTTATAGATTAGTCGACTAGTAGATGACTCCGGTATTGAATGCCGGAGTCATTCTGTTTAGCCCCCAATATAACGAATTGTATTGTAATTTTATCCCTCCAGACACTCTTCAATTAATTTGTAAACTTCTCAAACTAAGCCCTAGTTCTTTCACCTGTCGTTGAAATTTCAGATACTTAATAAAAGATATAATTGACCTAATAATCAAAATAATATATATATTAAAATACTTCTGAATTCATATCTTTATCTATAAAAAGTATAATAAAATTAAGATTTAGTTATCGGGAGGGGTGAGTAAGTTGATTATTTGGAACGATATTCTTAAACCGATTTCAGTATATGTTAATATTCAGAGTAATATTGGATCTGTCATTCAAAAATTATCAGATCATGAAGCGAATATTGTGTTTGTAAAGGATAAGGGGTCTTTRGTGGGCTATAGCACAATGGAGATTCTAATGCACCAAATTGCTCAAAAGGCAGACTTATCACAGCCGATTAGCTATAAAAGTGATATTTTAAAAGTCCCACAGTTCACGCCTGTTGAATTTTTCCATAACGTTTCTCTGATTATAGGGGAAGATGCTAATGGAGAAATTGTCGGCTACACTACAATTGAACAAGCACGGAATAAAATCAGTGAGTTGAATTTGAAGGATTTAAATCTCCTTTTACATGGAGCTGGAGTAGGAATTGTCCGAACGAATATCGATTACCAAATAGAATACATTAATGAAACAGCAGAAAGTATTTTAGGTCTTCACCGTTCATTTTTACAGTTTCGAGACTATAAAATGCTTTTAACTATCGATAAAAATCTTGATAGAGTCATGACTGGGGAAACTCTTATAAATGTGAACGCCTCTATTAACTTTAAACATACAGTAGGAAATTTTTACCCCTTAAGAATGGAAGATAAAATAAAAGGCCTCATACATATCTTTTTCTCGCGTGAAGTTTTCGAGGATTCTGTTAAAGAATTAGACTTTGTTCGAAATCTGAATTCTGATTTACAAACGGTATATGCTTCTTCCCAGGAACAAATACTCGTCATTGACGAAAGCGGCAAAATCATTCGAGTAGCGGGTATGTTTCTTCACGATTTTTGGAAAGTGGATAATCCAGAAAACATAATTGGTAAGCATATAAGTGAGTTTACTAGAAAAAACATTTTTCAGCCTAATGTTTTTGAACTATGCAAGAAACAAATGAAAAAGGTTACATCGATTCAGGATTCAATGGGGAAAAGTAGAGTCTGGTCGGTCGCAACCCCGGTATACCACGAAGGGAAATTAGAAAAAGTAGTTGTACTTTCAAGGGACATTACACAAGAAAGATCCTCAATTTTAGATCAATCGGACGAAGGTTTTCAACCGCTACAAGATCATGATGATTTAAACATTAACGAAAAACAACTTGTTTATCGTTCGAAAACGATTGAGAGCTTAGTAGTAGAGATAAAGAGAGTAGCCCAATTTAATTCGACAATTTTACTCGAAGGTGAATCCGGTGTTGGGAAAGAAGTATTTGTTCACCATATCCATTCAGCCAGTCCACGGAGTAACAAGCAGCTAGTTCGGATTAACTGCGGTGCAATTCCAGAGAATCTCATAGAAAGTGAATTGTTCGGTTATGAGAAAGGGGCATTTACTGGTGCAGATAAAAATGGGAAAGCAGGCCTGTTTGAGATTGCTGATAACAGCACGCTTTTTCTCGATGAAATTGGTGAACTCCCTTTAAATATGCAAGTGAAGCTATTACGTGTGTTGCAGGAACGAGAAGTGACTAGAATTGGCGGGACCCAGCCGAAACCTGTAAATGTTCGAATTATAACGGCAACGAATAAGGATTTACGAGAGTTGGTGAACCAAGGTGAATTCAGGGAGGATTTATACTACCGATTATATGTTATTCCATTTAGTATTCCGCCATTACGTGAGCGAAAAGAAGATATCTTTCCCTTAGCCATTTATTTTCTGGAACAATTTAAAAAAATGTATGATATCAAGAAAAGCTTCACCCCAGAAGCTATTGAAGTTTTAGAGACATATGCATGGCCGGGAAATGTAAGAGAACTTCAAAATATAGTGGAGCGATTAACGTTATTGGGCGAGGGAGAATGGATAAAACGAGAGCATGCATTGAAATTTCTGTACGGGGAAGTTCAAAAAAAGAAAACACAACTAATGGTTTTAGAAATAATGCCACTTAAAGAAGCGGTAGAAGAATTAGAAACTCAACTTATTCAAAGAGGGATGCAAAAATACGGCACTGCCGATAAATTATCTAAAGTACTAGGTGTTAGTCCTGCGACAATAAGCAGGCGGATGAAAAAGCTGAAATAATAAAGGGGGCGACAATTATTGTTTAATTTGCCTGAAACTCATTTTAATTTCGGTGGAGATGAATACATATATGCTGAAATTTCTCGTGATATGAGGATTGAGAGTAACTTTAAAGCAATTGCGGTGACGGAGGAGCTGAGAAAAAGAGAGATTCCAGGCGTTATTGATATTGTTTCATCCAATGCCTCCTATTTAGTTCGTTATAACCCGGACATCGTCTCAGCAAGAGATTTGCTGGACTATTTAAAAGAAATAGATTTGACGAAAAGCAATCCTGAAAAGTTAAATTTATCAGTACGAATAGTAGAAATACCAGCATGGTACGACGATCCAGTGTCAAGAGAATATTCCATGCGTTTTAAGAGCAGACACCCTGCCCCTGACTTAACAGACTTTGAATATGTGATGAAAGTAAATGGGTTTACCGACAAAGAATCTTTTATAAAATCTCATTCAGAGACACCTTATTTAATTACGATGGTTGGATTTCTGCCAGGAACGGGTTGGCATTTTCCGCTTGGATTGCAGCCAAATGGGATCATTCAAGCTCCAAAATATAATAGTCCCCGTACAGAAACGCCGGAAAGAGGCATTGGTATAGGTGGTGCATTCAATGTGATTTATCCAGTCAATGGACCAGGTAGCTATCAACTAATAGGACGATCAGCTATCCCTTTAGTAGATAAAACAAACCCATTAGAGGAGACTTCTTTTTTGGCAAGACCGGGAGATATATGGAAGTATCGTCCTGTTAAGGAATCTGAATATAATGAGATCGAAAGCAGCGTACGTGCAGGAACGTACGC
>NZ_JBFUIB010000041.1:0-22060 GCF_056402095.1 Peribacillus sp. P4_C12 | reverse complement strand
ATTCCAGAACCAGCTAAGTCTTTTTGGGCTTCAGTGCTATCAAACCGCCCCTTCCAAGTAAAATAATCCAAGGCTTCTTTTTCAACTCCTAAATACGTCCGCACCGGACGAATTGATAAAAACGCCTGACTCAATACCATTGGTACATAACCTATTGGTTTTTCTTATATAATTCTCCAACAAATAGTTCATAAACTTCAGTAGCCGTACATGGATTAGGATCGGTTAAATGATACGTTTTTCCAGCACTTTCTTTATATAATGCCAGATATGCAGTTGCCTGTATAATATAATCAATTGGAACCAGGTTCACGACTGTTTCCCTTTCCGAAGAAATATACGGAAATAAAGGGAGAAAACTTAACCGATCAAGAAAATTAAGGATAAAATAGGGACCATCAAATTTAATAGTTTGCCCTGTTTGAGAATGCCCCTTTACGATACCAGGTCGAATGATGGTAATCGGAACCTCTTTTTTAAGCTCCTCGACCAATAATTCGGCGTCAAATTTAGTCCGTTCATAATGGTTCTTAAAGCTTTTTGGAAAGACCAATTCATGCTCGTACAGATTTCCTTCCCGGTTACCCGCAACATAAGCCGTGCTAAAATAGGTATATCGCTTAAGTTTAGTTAACCCTTTAACCCATTCATTTACATGTTTCGTACCCACGACATTAACTAGCTGAGCAATTTTTTCAGAGACAGCTAAATCGTATATCGCCGCAAGATGAAAAACATGGGTAATTTCTTGTTGAAGATTATGAATTAAATCAAATGGAATATCCAGATTTTCTTTCGTTATATCGCCTATCACCATTTCAAATACTACTTTTGCTCCATCCAGTTCATTTTCTATAGATTTGATTTCTGCTTCTGCTTTTACCTTTTGTTCAGGCAAAACAAGCAGGTAGATTTTATTTAAAGCTTCATCACGCCYTAATAGCTCCATAATCAACTGATTACTGATGAAACCCGGAAATCCTGTGAATAAATAAACATGCTCCATAGATTATTCCCCCTCAGTTTACCTACCTTGATTGTAAGTTACTTTACATATTATTACTTTCCAAATGGAATATAATAGAAAAAAATTTCACTACCATTTTGAAGGAGTATTTGCATTTTCTATCGAAGGTACCTAGTAGGATTCTTCTTTAAAGAGTAATCTAGTAGATTGTCTATAAATTTATCAGATTAGGGGTTTAATAATAAGTCTTAGAGGGTAAATTCATATATTGAATAAAAATTATTATCTATCTAGTCGATTTTCCGTTACTATATAAGAAGGCGATTTTTTCGCGCATACATATTTGAGGTGAGCGCACAAGTGAAAAGAATTATTAAAGCATACGACTTCCCTATTTTTATCGCTGTCGTATTACTCTGTCTATTTGGTTTAGTCATGATTTATAGTGCGAGCATGATTACTGCAGTTGCTCGATACCACCAGTCCATGGATTTCTTCTTTGAGAAACAAAAAATGGCCTTTATCATCTCATTCTTAGCAATGATTGTGACGATGATTCTTCCTTATAAGATGTACAAAAACAAAAACTTTTTAATGTTAATGATGTTTGGAATGGCCGGTATCCTTTTGATGCTCTTCATCTTTGGTCATACTGCAGGAAATGCCACAAGTTGGTTTAAGGTAGGTTCAAAATCTATTCAGCCCGCAGAATTTTCAAAGCTAGCCATGATTATTTACCTGGCAGCCATTTACGGAAAAAGACAGGATCGAATCAATAGTATTGATAAAGCTGTTATTCCTCCGATTTTCTTTCTCGTATTTATTTGTTTTTTAATCGGGATACAACCGGACTATGGAACGGCAGCCGTCATTTTCCTAATTTCAAGTACCATGATCATTTCCTCTGGCATGTCTTTTAAAAGTATTTTCAAACTCTCTTTAATAACACTAKTGTTCGTTGCTATTTTTGCTTTAGGAGTTCTTGTGACAGGTAATTTCTCATCCGTTTTATCTGAAAATAAAGTGTCTCGTTTTACCGGCTTTGCAGACCCTTTTGGTACAGCAGGAGGAGACGGATATCAGCTCGTGAATTCATTGTTCGCAATAGGTTCAGGCGGCGTTACAGGTGTCGGACTCGGGGACAGTGTACAAAAATACGGGTACCTGCCTGAATCACATACAGATTTTATTATGGCCATAATTGCGGAAGAGCTCGGAATATTCGGAGTAGCTTTCGTTCTATTGACACTCGGTTTTATTGTCTTGAGAGGTTTTGTGCTCTCTGCCAAATGCAAAGATCCATTCGGAAGCCTGTTATTAATCGGCATTTCATCCATGATTGGCATTCAAGTAGGCATCAACGTTGGCGGGGTGACTGGGCTCATTCCAATTACCGGGATTACCCTCCCATTTATCAGCTACGGAGGTTCTTCCTTACTACTGCTTATGATTTCAATGGGCATATTCCAAAATGTCGTAATGCGAATGAATATACTTGAACAGAAAGAATCGATTACTTCCATTCCAAAAGAAGAGATTGCATCCTCAAAATAAAACCTGAGTTTTTTACCCCTGGCATTCTGTTTTTCAGTATGTTGGGGGTTTTTAATTTACAGCATTTTAGCTAATTATAGAAGACTGCTTTATCTGTTATTAAAATAACCTGGAATCAAATTCAAGCAAAAAAACAGGCGGTCGAAATCGACCGCCTGTTTTTTTACTTATAGTGTATCCCGATTTTCGTAAACCCAGCAATTAAACTAAGTAAAGGACAAAGCAAACAGAAGAAGGCAAATGGGGCATATTCAAGGGTTGAAACACCCAATACCTGTGTCAAGAATACACCGCAGACACCCCAAGGAACCAGAGGATTTACAACCGTTCCCGCATCTTCAAGTACCCTCCCAAGCGTTTTTGGCTGCAAGCCTAAATCTTCATATTTCTGCTGAAAGGCTTTCCCAGGCAGTATAACAGACAAATACTGTTCCCCCACTAGGAAATTCACGCCGACACCTGCAAATACGGTAGCGGAAATCACTTTCGCTACACTCGTCAATGAATCCTGGACCGCATTTAAAATAGAAGGGATGACTCCTAATTCAAACAATAGTCCGCCCATCGCCAATGCCAATAACACCATCGAAACGGAGAACATCATACTTTCAATGCCGCCCCGCGATAGGATTGAGTCAAGTTGATCCATTCCACTCTTAAGTACAAAGCCGCCGTATAAAATATCTGCTAGTTTTGCAACCGTCAAACTTGGCGTTTGTATGAAAGCAATGACAGCCGCCGAAACGATTCCTGCTGACAATGTCGGAATCGCCGACACCTTTTTCAAAGCCATGACTAGAACGATGACAAACGGAATCAAACTCCATATGCTAATGTTCGTTTCCATTTCCAAGGCTTTGGTCATGGCTTCAATCTCCTCAACACGAGCCAGTTTGACATTCGGTGAAAGGAAGTAAAAGATGATCAGAGATATTAAAAAACCTGGAATCGTTGTCCACAGCATATTATTAATATGTTCAAATAATGGCACTCCAGCCGTTCCCGAAGCAAGATTGGTCGAGTCGGATAATGGAGACATTTTATCCCCAAGAAATGCACCGGAAATGATTGCACCGGCTGTAATCGCCAACGATAAATCCATCGCCGTCGCTATACCTATGAAAGCAACTCCGATCGTGGCTGATGTTGTAAGTGAACTCCCGATACAGAGCCCAATTAGCGAACACACCAGAAATGTGACCGCATAGAAATATTCACCAGAAATCCAGTCAAACCCATAGTACATGATGGTAGGGATCGTCCCGCTTGCCATCCAGATCGAAATTAGCATTCCAATGAAAAAGAATATATAGATAGCTCCCATACCAGAAACTGCACCTTTGACGATAGCCGCCTCCATAATCGAAAATGGCAGCTTCTTGATCTTTCCATAAACAAATAAGAAAAGAATAGCCGCTATAATTGGAATATGGGGGGCAAGTCCATAATGTATAATACCTGTTGCAATAATTAAGAATAAAAAAGCCAAAACTCCAAGTGCTTCAGGTAAAGAAAGTTTTAGCTTTGCATCTTCCAGACGCATAATATATTTCCCCGCTTTCATGTTGTATATTCTATGAGGTAAGGATGGACCTTCTATCCCTCACAATTGCTGAAACGCTTTTAAGTACTAAAGCACTAGATTAATATAAATGAGTTTCTTAAGATTGTCAAAGGAATAATAATCTTTCTTAGTAGAATTCGATACTTAATAGATTCGACATTTCCTTTTTCCACAAAACGAAACCCATACTTCGATTAGTACAGGTTCATAAATATCCTAAGATAACAAGGGAAATTACCCCACATTCCCAACGACTGACAGAATCAGCTTCCAAGTTCACCTTTACCAACCATTTCCATTCATTAAAGACTCCCCTGATACAAAGAACTTTTCTCATAAAATTGAATATCAGTTCTCACGAGATACATAAATTATTGATCATGAAGTCCTCCATTAATCTGCTCTTTAGGTAATTTCACATAAGAACAGGTAAATACAGCTATGGATACTTGGCTAAGCTACTATCAAAAAATCTTTCGATATTTAATAATGCTCCAGATAATGAAAAAAAGCCCGTGTATATACCACGGGCTTCTCCATTATTTCAAATCCATTGGATTATATAATTCCACGTCAGGATTTTTATCCTGGAACCAACGAAGTGCAAACTCATTTTCAAACAGGAATGCATATTTTTCAAAACGGTCTTTAACTAGTATGCTTCTTGAGCTGTGAAGGTTTTCATCAAGCTTTTCATCTTCGGCCCAGCGAGTGATTTTACTACCCATACGCTCCATCATGACCTCAACATTGTACTCATTTCTCATCCGATGTTCAAATACTTCAAATTGAAGCTGACCAACCGCACCAAGCAGATATTCTTCCATCCGAACTGTTTTGAAGAGCTGAATGGCCCCTTCTTGTACTAGTTGGTTAATTCCTTTATGGAAATGCTTCTGTTTCATAACGTTTTTAGCTGTTACCCGCATGAATAGTTCTGGGGTAAACTGAGGTAACCGTTCAAACTGAAACATATCTTTACTTGTCGTTATAGTATCACCAATTTGGTAGTTCCCGGTATCATACAAACCAATAATATCTCCGCTTACTGCTTCATTTACCGTGTTCCGATCATCAGCCATGAATTGAGTTGAAGAAGAAAGATTAATTGGTTTACCTGTTCTGCTCAAGTTTACACTCATTCCACGCTCAAATTTACCAGAACAGATACGAAGAAAAGCAATCCGATCACGGTGTTTTGGGTTCATATTCGCTTGAATCTTGAAAATGAAACCAGAAAAATCATTGCTGACAGGACTCATTTCACCTGAAGTTGTCATACGGGCTTGAGGAGCAGGTGCAAACTGAAGATAAGCATCCAAAAACGTCTGAACCCCAAATGTTGTTAAAGCACTTCCGAAAAATACAGGGCTAAGTTTACCATTCGCAATGTTTTCTTCAGAGAATTGGTTCCCCGCTTCCGTCAACAGCATAATTTCTTCTAAAGTTTGCTCATACAACTGTGAATCTTTTAGTTCATGATCCACCTCGAGTTCACCCTCGTCATTCAATGGAAGGAAGCGCTCATCGCCTTCTGTTTTGAACTGTTCGATCCGATTATTAAACCTGTCGTAAATGCCGACAAAATCTTTTCCCATCCCAATTGGCCAGTTCATTGGGTATGTTTCAATGCCCAGTACTTCTTCAAGTTCAGCAAGCAATTCGAGCGGCATTTTCCCTTGGCGGTCCATTTTGTTTATAAATGTAAAAATCGGAATTCCTCTCATCCGGCACACTTTGAATAATTTAACCGTCTGATCCTCGATCCCTTTTGCCGAATCGATAATCATCACTGCGCTGTCAACAGCCATCAATGTACGATATGTGTCTTCACTGAAATCTTGGTGACCTGGTGTATCGAGGATATTCACACGGAAATCATCATAATCAAACTGCATGACTGAAGATGTAACGGAAATTCCCCGTTGCTTTTCAATCTCCATCCAATCACTTGTTGCATATTTCCCTGTTTTTCTAGCTTTAACTGTCCCGGCATCACGAATGGCGCCACCAAACAGCAATAATTTTTCTGTCAAAGTTGTTTTCCCGGCATCCGGGTGGGAGATAATTGCGAAGGTCCGTCGGGATTGAACCTCGTCTTTTAATGTAGTCATAAAATGTTCCTTTCATTATTGGAGTCATCACTAAATATATTTATAGGAAGGCTAATTAGATTTTTCACATTTGAATGTCAACCTTTCTTTGTATGTAAACCAACATACACAATATATGTATGAAAAAATATATCATAAGGCTTAAGCCTTGGCTACTCAGCATTCATTTCAATCAACCTTACTATTTTAACACGATATGAAGGAAAGATGTAGAGGTGAATGAATCACCTTAAGCGGATTTGATATTATAGCAAAACAAAAGACGCTATATCAGCGCCTCTTATCCAAGTTCATATGGTTATCGTTCATTTACTCATAGTTTAACCAACTTATCTTGCTGTCTTCATTGCTTTTTGATTACGTTTGTTTTTCCAACGTTTCTTTACTTGTCTGAATATTATAGGAGCAGCAAAAATGACAGCTCTTTTTAATAATTTCTTCATTATTGATCAGTCCTTTCTTTCTTATCCTATACCCGAATATCTTTTTAAAAAACTTTGATTCCAAGAGTTATTTTTCTATTTTCAGCTTTAGTAAATCAATACTAGCTTTTGCTTACACCATTTTAACGTGAATTTTTTCACGCCAGGACTAAGGAAAGCTTAGATTCATATCATTGCCAAGCACCTCATAGTYCAATATAATCCTCCTCATCATTAGGATTGGACCTCTCCTTCATAAAACAACCATAATATTAATTTCCCCAAATGAATATGTATAAATTACATCCTCTTGTTTTATCCTTTATAAAGGTGGGTATATACCGAAAAACTGGAAATTATTCCAAAGGGTTCCGATATAGAACACCCCAGCCAAATACTTCCGGTAAAGATTCACATATTATCAAGCATCTTCGTATGATATTTCAACTTAAATGAGGGTATTTGATAATGTGTGAAATTGATTTTTTCCTGCAAGGAAAAACAGTCACCATTAATATATTTTTAAAATTATTAGGAGGATTCATCGAATGACAGTAACAGGTAAAGTAAAATGGTTTAACAGTGACAAAGGGTTTGGATTTATCGAAGTACCAAACGAAGATGATGTATTCGTACATTTTTCCGCTATTCAGGGCGATGGTTTCAAGACTCTTGATGAAGGTCAAGAAGTACAATTTGAAATTGAAGAAGGAAATCGCGGACCTCAAGCTAAGAACGTCATTAAACTATAAAGAATAGAAGCCATATGCAAAAGGATGCCGCCCTGGACGGCATCCATTCCTTTTTAAGCAACTGCCTGCATTTGTAATGCGTACTTCAATTGTTTTCTAGCCCGAAATAGATTAACTTTGACAGTTGCTTGATTTATCTCAAGTATAGAGGCAATTTCACGTTCTTTTAATCCTCCATTTACCTTCAACAGCAATATCTCCCTTTGTTTTTGAGTCAATTTACATAAGAGATTGGAGACATCTTCTTTTAATGTCCAAATATCAATACCGTTCTCCTCTACCACTTGTCTGCATGCCTGACTCTCTACCCAATCCACCATCTCCTGCTGAATTAATTGGCATCCCCTTTTTTGCTTACGGGAAAAATCAATTGCTGTTCTCGTAGYGATGCATGCTAGCCATGCTCCTATCTTCTCCCTATTGTTGATCGTATGAAGTTTATTATAGGCTTTTATATAGGTTTCTTGGGTAATATCCTCTGCCAGAAAAGGACATTTAATAATCGCTAAGGCTATATAATAAATCCGCTTTTAAAAGGATTGATAAACCAAAGTGAAATCTTCCGTTTGGCAATAACGCTTTTCTTTCACACTCGTTCCTCCTCGCCTCTCATTCGTTAAAGTGCTCCAAAATAAAGCCGGGAACATGATCACCAGAAAAGCTCTTGATATCAATATTTCTGCTATCTTTATAATAAAAGGCAGCTAAATAATCTCCCCCCCAATCGTTTTGAGCGTTATCAATTGCCGACTCGATTTCCGAGGTCTGATCAAGCTTTAAGCGATTTGACTGCTTTTCAATTCGCTGTACAAGTTCACTTTCAGAAATCGAATTAACAATTTGTGGATCACTCTTTGCTACAAGAATATAAGAGATCTCATCAGCCGTTAACCTAGCCTCTTTTACTTGCCCAGTTTGTTCCATCCAATTCGAAAACTGAGTAAAAGAAGAATCCCAATTCAAATAAATAATATTGTTATTCTTCAAAAGAATGTCAATAGACGCATAATCTCCAATAGAATTTGTCATTTGAGCCAGCGACTGATTTTTCAGGTCTTCCGATAATGCCTGTACCGCTTCTTTAAGCTCCTGACTATCCGTAATGTTTACAGATTTGTCCAATTCTCCACTCGCAGTTATATTGATTTTAGAAACATCCTCAGTTGACACATTTAATAACTCATTAACGGTTTTTTTATATTCACTAGACTCATAGATTTTCTCCAGTAGTGGCAGGTATGAATCGTAGTTTTGCAAATGATACTCTCTTGCTATTCGTTTTCCATTCTTAAGTTCATACATAAGAAATACAGAGTGATTTATATTTAAATCACCAATGGAAGCCTTTTTACCTTTTTCGATAATTTGCTGATGCAATAACCTCAGCGCTTCTATATTTTCTTTTTCTTTCAAATAAGTGAACTCACCATTTGAAGAGTCATCCTCATAATAGAGTAGGGAATTGTTTCCAATATAAATTTGGTTAATCATCTTTATATCAGGAACCTTTGACTCATAATGAACAAGATCTAATTTTAGGATGACAGCAAGCAAAATAATAACCGCCGCAAATGATACAAATCCTTTCAAATTGACACGGATTCGCCATGTCTTTTGCAGGACGATTTCACCTAGATAATATCCAATCAATGATCCGACAATATAGCCGAAAAATATCCATCCTAGTTTCCCTGTAGTTTCGCTAAAATAAAATCCTGTAAACAACATCATGCTTATCGTCAATCCGAACTTAAATAGCGGTTTTATCATAGGAAAAACAAATGCCTGTGAGACATGCTCCAACTTTCTCCGCTCATAGAGAAACAGCGAAATCAGTAGAAAAAGCAAGATTAATAGTCCATAGATTAATATATTAACCGAGAAAAATTCCATTTTTTCCATCTCGGTTGCAGCTAATAATGGAGAAATGCTATTGATATTGGCACTTAAATAATAATCTGCAGAAAATCCCGCTAGCAAAAACTTCACATTAGCAACAAACAAAACAAATAAGCCAACCGGCAAAGCAAGCAAGATATAAGTTAGTAGGCCTTGCAAGGCAGATAATCCCGTAACCATTCCCACTAAAACAGCCACAGAAAAGATCATTGCTTCCATGAAAAATGTAATTCCCATCCAGGACCAAATATCTGCAAGGGTATACAACCTCTCTACATCTATTGCCGAGTGGAACAATATCAATATTAAKCCTGTAAGTAAAATAGGCAGTATAATAAAGCCAATTCCCGTTCCAATCATATGAAAATAAATGCTGCGTCTAGTAATCGGTAAACTATGTATAAAGTCCGAAGCCTGTTTTATCTGCAAAAACCGAAATAGGAAGATGGCAAGCAACACTGGGATTACTATGACTAAGACGAATTGTATCATCTGCTGACTGGAAAAAAGATTTTCGAATTTTACATATTCACTATTTTCATTTAAAACAATCGTCAAAATTTCTAAAGGCAACGCAAAGATGAGGCCGATAAAATAAAGGAAACCTATCCAGCCGGAACATCTGAAAATATAGATAATCAGTTCTCTATTAAACAAGGTTATTCTGGATGACATAACCTATATCCCCCATTTCATAAATGAATATTTCCTCTAAAGTAAGGGGTAGCATATCGAATATTTCTGGTTGAAACTGATTAAAGTGGGATTCAATCTCGGATTTCTTACCCTTAACAATGCAAACAATCACGCTGCCTCGTCTCTCCTTATTAAGAACTTGAACTCCGCGATAAATCCCGTAAGGAATCTTATTTTTGAAGGCAATCTGTACTTTATGTACATCCGCTTTTAAATCGTCCAAATCTTTTTGGATAATAAGTTCCCCTTTGTGTAATATTCCCACATGATCGGCTAAATCTTCAATTTCCCGGAGGTTGTGGGACGAAATCAAAATTGTCATTTTCCGTTCAGATACATCCTGAATCAACAACTGTTTCACGTTTTTGCGCATAACCGGATCCAGCCCATCAAAGGGTTCATCAAGAATGAGAACTTCCGGCATGGTTGAGAGAGCCAACCAAAAAGCAACTTGTCTCTGCATCCCCTTTGACAATTTATGTATTTTATTTTGAAAGGGAATGGGAAACACTTCCTGTAATTGATAGAAACGTTCTTGATTCCAGTCACTATAAATATGACTATAAAAGCCTGCCATTTGCATAATAGTATAGTTAGCCAAGAAATAAGGTGTGTCAGGAAGGAAGAAACAACGATTTTTCACTTCTCGGTTTTCAAAGACATGAGATTGATCAATAAGTACCTCGCCGCAATCCTGAATTAAATTGCCCGAAAGCATTTTTAAAAGGGTCGTTTTTCCGGCACCATTAGATCCTAACAACCCAAAAATTGAGCCTTCATGAATAACCAAGGTTACATCCTTGATTGCTTCTTTTCCTTCATATAATTTACTCACCTGTTTTATTTCAATCATGACTCTCCCCCCTTGGCTAAAGCACTAATTTCTTTAACTAACTTGTAGATTTCATTTTTATCAATTCCAATATATAGTGCTTCAGCAAGAACCTTTGTAAGTTCGGATTTTATCTTCTCTTCTTTTAAGGAATTCTTCAAAGTTTTAGGAGGTGCCACAAAGTTTCCTTTGCCCGGCAATGTATAAATATATCCGTCCAATTCAAGCTGTTTGTAAGCTTTTTGAATCGTATTAGGATTGATGGTCAATTTCTGTGCCAATATTCTAACAGAAGGAAGTTGATTATGTTCTTGCAAAACTTCATTAATCATAAGTTCCTTTATCTTATCCATCAATTGCTCATAAATAGGTTTTCTACTTTGCACATCCAACTCGAACATCATCAACCCCCTCTCTGCACTTAGTGTATTACTCTTCCTAATACAGTTCATTATAAAACATTTTCTTCCAATTTAAAACCATTTTTTTGAAGTATTACATAGTTCATATTCTTATCCCACCTCTCATTCTTTTGTTTAATAAGCCTTGTATTAGGGAACTAAAGAATTTAAGAATATAAAAAGGAGTTGTTTTCATTGAAACCATTATATACAGCTGTCGTTACTGTACACGGTGGTCGTGAAGGACATGTGAAATCAGAGGATGGTATTCTTGATTTTGATGTAAGATCACCGAAGGAATTAGGTGGATCCGGTGAGAAAGCAACCAACCCGGAACAGTTATTCGCCGCCGGATATGCTGCCTGTTTTGACAGTGCATTGAATCTTGTCCTGCAGAAAGCAAAAAAGAAAGTTGATACTTCTGTGACCGCAAATGTCACAATTGGGAAAGATGAAGAAGACGGTGGTTTCAAATTGGCTGTCAGGCTGGATATCTCCATCCCTGATCTTAGCCGGGAAGAAGCAGAAGACTTTGCAAAAAAAGCTCACATGACCTGTCCCTATTCAAAATCAATTCGTGGGAATCTCGACGTGACATTGAATTTGGTATAAGAATTCATTTTTTTTAAAAGAATGGGCCCAGCCTTTGCTGAGCTCATTCTTTTTTATTTAACTCCTTCTAAATTCCTCATTTTTAATAGGAAGCATAGCCCGATTACTGTCATGATAATCAGTGAGCCTAATGCCATCCGGCTAGCCAATGTGCCGAGGTCATGGAAAATTAACGTAATTGTTCCATACATAAGAGGACCTATTATTGAAGAAACTTTTCCTGAGAATGCAAAGAGTCCAAAAAACTGCCCCCTTTTCTCCACTGGTGTCAATTCGATAATGAATGTCCGGGATGTTACCCACATCGACCCGAGTGCAATGCCAAACATGCTCCCTGCAATCCAGAACCAAAGAGGCGTTTGGGCAAAGACCGCCACAAATAAGGCGACTAGGAGCAGAATACCCACGTATGTAACTGCAAGCCGTGGGCCCTTTGCCTGAGTTATATACCCAAATAGAAACGAACCAATAATACTGGATACCGTTGAGACCAGATAAAGTAAAATGAATCCACCTGAAGAAAATCCAACAACGGTCTTCGCGTAAACGGCCATCATGCCAATTGTTGTCGCAATTGCATCATTTAAGAAAAAATACGCAATCATAAATGTAAATACTAATTGATAAGTTCTCATCTCTTTAAATGTTGCTATAATTTCCTTATAACCTGAAAAAAAAGGTTGTTTTACCTTTTGCTGTTTTGGCGTTTCTTTTAGAAAAAAGAATAATGGAAGGGAAAAAATCAGAAATAAGATAGAGGTGGGGATAAAGGCTTCATGTGAACTCCCTTTACTAATAAATGGATAGATGGACAGACCGACAAGCGTTCCAATGTAGCCTACAGCGACACCAAACCCAGATATTAGCGGCAATTGCTGCTTCGTGCCTAGATCGCTCATCATCGTATCATAGAAAACAAGACTTGAATGATAGAAAAACTTTGCCACCACAAATAAAATAATGACAATCACTAAGGAAATTGGGATACCAAGGAGATTTCCATCCAACGATAGACCACCAAAAATCCCCATTAAAAAAGTCGCTGCAACTGAAACCAATGTGAAAATTATGATATATTTCTTCATCTTTCCTGTTCGGTCAATCATTACACCAAATAGTGGAGAAAACAGAACAAGAAATAAACTGGCAATCGCATTCGCATAAGAAATGAAGGTACTAGCAATCTGATCAAGAACAGCATTTTCTCCGATTTGTTCCTGAAGAAAGAAGGGAAAGAAAATTGTATTAATATTAGAAGAAAAAATCGTGTTGGCAAAATCGTAAAAGGCCCAAGAGAGAATTGGAAGGGAAAAATATAAACTTAGATTCCCCTTCCATTTTTTAGAATTCGGTTTCAATTGCAGTTGCATCTGCCTTCCCCCTTATCATAGACTTAATTTATAAGTATTCCATACATACCTATAAAATCCTTTTAAGATAAAAAAACAATAATTAGCTGCATAATGAAAGCAAAATCCAATTCATGATTTCTTACCACTTAAAATACATGATTAAAAAAGGTTATCAGTATACAGAGGTCTTTTATTTTATTTATCATAGGGGTAAAGGATTGCAAAAAGTTTTGATTAATGTTGGCAAAGGGAGTGTGCAAGGTGATAGCATTTTTTCTTATCTTGGTAACTATACTGGTCCTGTTGGTGCTCTACTTTAAAAAAACGAAAAGTAATTTCCCAGACAACTTCACTATGCAGCATTCCCCCCTCAAGATTGGACATCGCGGGGCATCTGGATATTGCCCTGAGAATACGATGGCATCCTATTATAAAGCGATTGAATTGGGCGCTGATTTCCTAGAAGTCGATATTCATCTTAGTAAAGATGGTATCCTAGTGGTTCATCATGATTCTACACTCGATCGAACGACAAACGGAAAAGGAAACCTTCGAGATTACACAGTAGCTGAATTAAAGGAATTGGATGCTGGAAGCTGGTTTCATGCTCGTTTTAAGGACGAAAGAGTTCCTTTACTTAGCGAGATATTTGAAAATTTCCGGTCTGAGGTTGGAATATTAATAGAAATAAAGCATCCATCTCTTTACCCTGGAATTGAAAAGAAACTTGCAGAAGAATTAAGCAAAAGAGAGGATTATACATCAGATAAAAAAAGAATTCTGGTTCATTCGTTTGATATGGAATCCATGAAAAGGTTTCATCAATTAATGCCAGACATTCCAGTCGGGGTATTGATAAAGCGGCGTATTTCTGATCAAAAATTGAAAGAGATAGCAGAGTTTGCTTCGTTTTTAAATCCAAAACAAACCATTTTGAGTACCAAGCTGCAAATGCGAATCCAAGAGCAAGGGATGAAAGTATTTACATGGACCGTCAACAATAAAAAACAAATTCACATGTTAAAGAAGATGAAATTGGATGGTATCATATCCGATTTCCCAGATTATTTTATAGATTAAACCTCATAGGTAAATTAGTTTACAAAAAAACCAATCCACTTTTGTGGATTGGTTTTTTTAATAACATTGAAAAGAGCGTATTTCACTCGCGTCCGTTCCATAATAGGCCCAACGTTGCTGACTTGGTCTCCATCGATATCCAGCCACAGAATTATAGCCAACATAGGTAGGGTAAAACCAAAATGAGCGGCCATTTATTAACCATACATACGTATTTTGGTATAAGCATCCTTTCATTGAACCAGCGTCAATGGCCTTAATCATTCCACCAGGAAACTGCGGAATATATAGCGGCGGCGCTTTAGGAGGAGGTCCTCCTCCTTGTGGTGGTCGCGGCGGCGGTTGACCTCCTCCCCCTTGTGGTGGTCGCGGCGGCGGTTGACCTCCTCCCCCTTGTGGTGGTCGCGGTGGCGGTTGACCTCCTCCCCCTTGTGGTGGTCGCGGTGGCGGTTGACCTCCTCCCCCTTGTGGTGGTCGCGGCGGCGGTTGACCTCCTCCCCCTTGTGGTGGCCGCGGCGGCGGTTGACCTCCTCCTTGCGGTGGTCCTGGTGGCAGCTGTCTTTCTCCTAAAACCTGATTTCCCAAATGATATGGGTCCGACAAGAAACCATTGTCAATATATGGGGTATATTCATTTGGATAAAGGTTATTTTCAATACCGTTATAGTCGTTTTGTTGATTAGATGGTTCGTATGATTTCATACCTTTTCACCTCATATTTGAACTTCATTTATCCATATGTAGACGAATGACCATGTGTGCTTTATTTACCTCTCTTAATGCAGCTTTCTAATGATGTATTAATGACCAGAATTATATATCAGAAAAAATTACCTGTTTTTTTTTTGAAAAAATCCCTATATTTTTAGCTTTATTGGCCTAGAATTTGTTATAGTGTTACTAGTGATTTATATTTTGAAAAATTATATAGTCGCTTTTTGGCTCTAAAGCGTTTCTCTTATTAGACGAGAACCAATCTTACAATTTTTTTATCTTAGAAAAAACGAGGGATTCCTATGTGGGAATTATTGTTAGAATTTGATTATCAAACCGTTCGCCATGCGGTATGGGCAGGATACTTGTTTGCCTTTGTCTTTCCACTGGCAGCGTTTTACTTCTTAAATAAAAAGCAATCACTCTTAAACGATAAATATCAAGCTTCTGTTCATTCAGGTCATGGTGAATCCCCTGTTTATACAGGTAGCATTTATGACTGGCGTGGAGCACAGCGCTTTTTCACTTATATTCGTCAAAAGGACTCGCCTGATGATTCAGATGAGCCAAGCCTCCTTTCCATTGTTTAATTAAAAACAATTCGAGGAGGAATTTATTTTGAAAAAGAAAAATATTTTACTTATTTCAGCTCTATTTTTAACAACCATCCTGTTGACAGGATGTTCAGCAGCTACAAGCGGCCCATTTCATACTGCATTGGTTAACCCAATGACAAAGATGCTTGAATTTAATGCAAATTTATTTAACGGGAACTATGGTCTAAGCATCATTATGATGACATTTTTCATACGTCTCGTTTTGCTTCCATTGACTGCCAAGCAATATAAAACACAGCTCAGTATGAAAACCAAAATGAATGGGCTAAAACCAGAAATGACAGCAATACAACAAAAAATTAAAGAAACAAAGGATCCAGCAAAACAAAAGGCTCTGCAACAGGAAATGATGCAGCTTTATCAAAAACATGGTGTCAATCCTTTAAATATGGGCTGTCTTCCACTTTTGATTCAGATGCCAATCTTAATGGGCTTTTATTATGCGATTCAAGGTTCTCATGAAATTGCGACACATAGCTTCCTGTGGTTCAGCCTTGGCCAACCGAATATCGCCATGGCAATCATCGCCGGCGTCATCTATTATTTCCAATCGGTCATTTCAATGAGACAAATGCCAGAGGAACAGCAGAAACAAATGAAATTGATGAGCCTGCTCTCACCAGCAATGATTTTATTCATTTCTTTCTCTGCGCCTGCTGCATTACCTCTTTATTGGTCAATAGGTGGATTATTTATGATTGTTCAGTCTATTGTACTTCAGCGAGTATATAAGAAAGATCAACCCGCTGTCACTGTCGTAAAAGAAACGATTATGAAAAAAAGCTAATCCAAATTGGATTAGCTTTTTTTTCGTTTATTTAACCATAATAAATACAAAAATTGTAGGTTCATTCTTTCTTTCCAAAAAAATAAAAAATGATAAACATGTCAATAAATTTCTGCAGCATGTATTTTTAATTCTTTATTACCATTTTTAATAATCTAATACAAAGAAAGTTCTTTTGACACTCGTATAATAGTATATTTTTTCTATAATTTACCATTATTTTTATCGCGAAGAAAGGTATAATTCCTTATTTTTCCAAAATATACATTCCTACAATATGTTCATTTTCGATAATCCGAGTTTCACATCCCAAAATATGACAATTTTCTTGTTTACCTGTTCGTTATCATTAAAGGAACATCAGTGTTCTACATACTGGCCATCTAGAAAGAATGGAGGTGCATTGTACCTGTAGACTGGTCGAAGTTTTTGTTCTTTGAAAATAGAATAGGGGGAAAACAATTGCAAAAAAAACAAAGAACGAAATGGTTAGCGTTAATATTCRCTATCATGCTTATTGGATCGCTGGTAATTCCAACAAACTCTATCGCAGCAACTTCAAACAAAATCCATACATCCGCTAAAGATGAATTAACGGGGAAGAATCAAAAGAAAGTCGCCTCAAAAGTACTTACTCAGTTTAAAAAAAATGATCAGGTAACGTTTCTCGTTAAATTCAAAGAGCAAGTAGACACCAAAGACGTATCCTCAAAGGCTGCAAAAACAGCAAAATCACAAAAGTTATCTGCGAATAATTCAAAGTTACTTAAACGATCAAGTGTAGTATCTGAGCTTCGTGCTACAGCTCTTCAAACACAAGCGAATATTAAAAACTACTTAGATAAGCAAGAAAAAGCTGGTAAGGCGAAAGATTTTCAATCCTTTTATATTGTTAATGCGATTGCTGTGACAGCTACAAAGGATGTTATGGAGCAAATCGCTGCTTTTCCTGAAGTAGAAAAAATTATGCCAAATGAGACTAGGCAGCTAATTCAGCCGGCAAGTAAGACTGCAGCTGCAAAGACCCTTAAAGGCTCAGAAGCGAGCAAAACAAAAGCCGATACCTCTTCAATTGAGTGGAATATTGAAAAAATCGGTGCTCCTGCTGTATGGAATATGGGCATTGATGGAGCAGGAACGGTTATTGCTTCTATCGATACAGGTGTCCAATGGAACCATCCGGCCTTGAAAACAAAGTACCGCGGGTATAACCCTGCCAATCCAGATGTTCCAAATAATGAATATAACTGGTTTGATGCTGTAAGCGGACAAGCTTCACCATATGATGATTTAGATCATGGAACTCACACAATTGGTACGATGGTGGGCTCTGAACCAAATGGTGCAAATCAAATCGGAGTTGCTCCAGGTGCCACATTCATTTCAGTTAAAGCCTTTTCTAACGATGGCGGTTCAGACATTGATTTATTAGAAGCAGGCGAATGGGTTATCGCTCCAAAAGATGCTGCTGGTAATCCTCATCCTGAGAAAGCACCAGATGTTGTCAATAACTCTTGGGGCGGCGGAGCTGGACTCGACGAGTGGTATCGCCCAATGGTACAAGCATGGAAAGCTGCTGAGATATTTCCTGAATTCTCTGCTGGAAATACCACATTGTCTAATCCCGGCGGTGCTGGTTCAGTAGCAAATCCAGCAAACTATCCAGAGGCCTTTGCCACTGGAGCAACAGATTATAACAACCAGGTTGGCAGTTTCTCTTTACGTGGTCCATCTCCATATGGAGAAATTAAACCTGACATCTCCGCACCAGGCGTTAACATTCGTTCTGCCATTCCTGGCGGTGCATATGAAGGCGGCTGGAATGGCACTTCAATGGCAGGTCCTCACATTTCAGCGGTTGCTGCTCTATTACGACAAGCAAATGCCAGCTTAACTGTTGACCAGCTTGAGGAAATCTTACTTACAACTGCCACTCCTTTGACAGACAATAATTATCCGACAAGTCCCAACCATGCTTACGGCTATGGCCTTGTTAATGCATTTGATGCAGTTTCCTCTGTTGTAAGCGGACTTGGGAAAATTGAGGGTAAAGTTACCAAAGCTGGAGATGACTCAGAAGCAGCTGTCATTTCCCATAAGGCACCAAAAAATTCGTATAAAAAAATGGATGTAACACTTCAAGCTGAAGTGTCAGATAATGTAAGTGTCACTACCGTTAAACTTAGCTACCAAAAAGCCGACGGAACTTGGGTTGAAGTCAAGGCTGAGAGAACGAGCGGTGACTATAAATCAGGAATGTATGAAGCCACGATTCCAGGGTCAGAGCTGACTGAAGATTCAGTCGCTTATAAATGGACCGCAACTGACTTCGGAGGCTCAGTAACAGCTACTGACTCTTATACCGTTGAGCTATTGCCAGGAATCAGTGTAGGTTATACAGAGGACTTTGAACAAGATCCTATTGGATGGACCTCTTCCGGCACAAACAATAACTGGGAATGGGGTATTCCAACAAGTGGACCTGGCTCTGCAGCATCAGGTCAAAAGGTTTATGCTACAAACCTGGCTGGAAACTATGATAATAGTGCCAATATGAGCCTATCCATGCCTCCAGTCGATGTTCCTGAAGGCACAAGTTATTTACAATTTAAACATTGGTTCGAACTTGAAAAAAATTATGATTTCGGACATGTATTTATCTCTACAAACGGAACAAACTGGGTACAAGCGGCTCGTTTTAATGATAAGTCAAATAGTTGGATCGATGGTGAAGTTAACTTAAGCCAATATGCTGGAGAAAGAATCTATATTGCCTTTAATGTCACATCTGATGGATCAGTCCAAAAACCTGGCTGGTATATTGATGATGTTAAATTGGCTGATACTTCCCTGCAGCCGTCTGCAAAAGCTAAAACAGGACTAGGCGTTATCAAGTCTGACTCCTCTGTTTCAGCTAAGCCAAAAGTTGACCCTGATAAAATTAAGCCAATTGCAGATAAAGTGAAAAAAGCACCTGAAAAAGACCAGCCTGCCCCAGTACTTCTTCCATTACAGGCACAGGTCAGTGTTTTAGAAACTGGAAGATCTGTTTATACAAACCCACAAGATGGATCTTACCAACTTACACATGCATCAGGTTCATACACATTGCAAGCAGAAACATACGGTTATCGATCACAAACAGCAACAGTCAACGTCGAACAAGATGCAACATCAACTGCTAACTTTACGCTTCAAGAAATTCCAAAAGGAACAATCAACGGTACAATCACCAACAAAATTACTGGCGAACCCGTCTCTGGTGCTACCGTATACTTTCTTGAGGATGCCGCTATTAAGCCAGTGACTACAAATTCGGACGGTGAATACACTCTATCCGCTTATGAAGGAAAATATACTTTGAAAGTCATGGCTCCTTCTTATTACGGCAGTGAAGCATCCGTAACGATTTCGGAGGGTAACAGCTCCAGGAAAGATATTGAACTGAAACCGTTCATCGGGTACCCAGATGAGATTAAGTATGACGACGGAACAGCAGAAAACGCCCGCGCCTTTAATACGGCAGGCAATAGCTGGGCTGTGAAAATGTCGTTAGCTTCGGGAAATAAAACGGCAAATGTAACCGGCGCCCTTTTACGTTTCTGGGATACCACATGGCCTGCTCCAGGCGGGACTGAATTCAAAGTTTCGGTGTATGATGCATCGGGAACAGATGGGTCGCCAGGCAAAAAAATCGCAGGTCCTTTTAATGAGACTGCGTTGCGCGACGGTCAATGGACACATGTTGATTTGAGCGAACATGGAATCATGGTTGAAGGTGATTTCTTTATTGTTTATACCCAAACAAAGGCCAATCCGAATGCACCAGGATTAGCTACTGATGAAGATGGACCAAATGCAGGACGAAGCTGGCAGGGAGTCAGCGATTCATGGTCGCAATCCCCAACTGAGGAAGGAAATTATATGATTCGTGCAACTGTCGACTACGAAGTAAAGGAACCTGTAATTACCTCTCCTAAAGACGGTGCTTATTCAAATCAAAAAGAAGTAACGGTTGAAGGTACATCTGCACCTACAACAAAAGTAGATATTTTTAACAAAGGGGAGAAAGTAGCAAGTACGGATTCTACTGATAAAGGAACCTTCGCTGTTCCGGTCACATTAAGCAACGGTGAAAATACTTTGACAGCAAAAGCTCGGACAAGCCAAGGTTCAACTGAGGCCTCTTTGCCTGTAAAAGTGATATTGGATATCGCTAATCCGGAACTAGCAATTACTTCACCTACAGATGGCAGCAAAGTAAATCGTGAAACAGTTACTGTTAAGGGAACAGTTTCGGATGATAACCTTAATTCGGTTAAAGTAAACGGACAGAAGGCCGATGTGAAAGATAACACCTTCTCCTATCGCCTTCTACTGGATAAAGGAATCAATAAAATTAAGGTAGTTGCTCAAGATAAGGCAGGCAATAAAATCACTAAATCTGTCTCCATCGATGTAAATTATACCGCTCCAGAAATTTCCGATTTAGTGCCAAATGAGGATAAAATCTTAAAAAGCGGTGAATCGGTCAAAATCGAATTCGACAGTGAACCTGGCTTGGCAGCAAATTTCTCCATTTTGATGCCTCTGACAAATGCAGGAGGCATTGCGAATGCCACTGAATTACAAATGAAAGAAACATCTTCAGGACATTATGTCGGCTACTATACCGCCACAACGAATGTAAAGGCACCTGGTGCTGTTGTGGAAGTAAAAGCAGCAGATAGCTATGGTAATATTACAACACAAAGAGCGGCAGGTAAGCTTTGGATTAACGCTAAAAAGTAAAATGCAAAAGCCATGCTTTCTATGCCTAACGGCCGGAAGCATGGCATTTTTTATACAAATGGGTCCTATATTAGTGCAATTTTCTTTGACTCTAAAATGCCTCACATCCTCCCTGCTTTGAAAAGGACATTTATCTAATTCCATAGATAGTAAAAAGGGAAGTTTATATAATTAAAAAGTAAATTCCCCTCAAGATTGAGCGGAATTTACTTTTTTATTTCTTCGGCAATAGATTTTTTGAAACTGTTTCGAAAAACTGATCTACATAGTCGAAATCCGTGTAAAAGAATAATAAAAGATCTCCCGGTTGTGATACTTCCCACGCTTTTACGAATGCGTCTAATTCATTAGGTACGATATATGTCTTATCTTTATGTAATCCTTCTTCTATCGCAGCTTCCCGAAGTAGCTTGGCTACCTCCAACGGTACTCTTCCCCGTAAATCATCGTCTTCTTTAATGATGAACAGATCTGAATGTTTTGCTACGACCTCTGACAATCTGATGAGCTCTTCGTCAATACGGTCTCCTGGTCCTGCCAAAACAGTGATAATGCGATTTCTGTTATAGGCACTAACCGTATCGAAAATGGCCTGCAACCCTGCTACGTTATGGGCGTAATCAATAATAACGGTTCGTTCTTTTAGTTTTTTTAAATTGAAACGTCCTTTAGACAATTTTTTATCAGGCATAAACGCAATAGCCTTCTTTCGTAATTCTTCCATTGAAATACCTTGCGTATGTGCCGCGGCTAACGCTTGAAGTAAATTAGCGATATTATGTCGCGCCATGCCAGAAATCGTTATTGGGATTTGAGTGCAATCCATAAATTGATATATCACACCATCTGATGAATAACTGATTATACCTTGTTCATCAACAAACCAAGCCTTACGTCCTTCATTAA
>NZ_JBFUIB010000040.1:0-22117 GCF_056402095.1 Peribacillus sp. P4_C12 | reverse complement strand
GAATGCAACACTGATTTAAAGTGGTCACAATACTCCGAAGTAGTACAAGTATTTGAGTTTTCATAAGCATCCTTTTTCCCTTTCAATAAAATAACAATTATAATATCAAAGTGGAACAAATTAACACGAATGGAAAATACAAATAAATACTCGGAGGTAATGAAGATGAAAGTTGTTGCAATTGTAGGGAGTATTCGTAAAGAATCTTATAACCTAAAGCTCGCTAAATTTATTCAAACTCGATATCAAGAACGGTTTGAACTTGAAATCTTAAACGTTCGAGATTTGCCTTTTTATGACCAAGATATAGAAATCGACCCTCCTGTAGTGGTAAAAGAATTTAAAAGCAAAGTGGCCAATGCAGATGCAGTCTTGTGGGTAACTCCTGAATACAATGGAACGATTCCAGGCGTATTAGGCAATGTTATCGATTGGTTATCACGTGTAGATAAAGTCATGATTGGTAAACCATCATGGATCATGGGTGCGTCCATGGGACATTTAGGAACAGTTAAAGCCCAATTACATTTGCGTGAAATTCTATTTGCTCTAGGTATCTCCTCTCCTCTGCTTCCTGGAAATGAAGTGTATGTTGGAGCAGTTCATGAAAAAATCGATAAAGAAGGTACTCTTACTCATGAACCGACTGTTCAGTTTTTAGATACGGTCGTTGATAACTTCATTACCTGGTTTAATCATCATAATCGTTAATTTAGCTAAAAAATCCTAGTAGGAATGATCCTACTAGGATTTTTTGTGCGTCTAACCTATTCATTAAACGACACTTTTCTTCGACTAGTATAAGTTGTGAGGCAGATTCACTCTTTTTGAACTAATTGCCTACTAAATCCTCTACCCTATTAAAGAAGAGCAGACTAACATGTCCATGATAAAACCTATTAAAACCATTATTAAGAAATGTATGATTCAAGAGATGCCTTCATCCTCTTCCTGCTTGAAATGAAGGGTATTTCGTCATGCCCCCATCAGCAAATAAGGTGATGCCCGTAACATAACTAGACTCCGAAGATGCCAGCCATACGGCAACCGCAGCGATTTCTTCAGGCTTTCCAATGTACCCCATCGGAATCATACTTTCAAGATCCTTTTTCTTTTCAGGATCTTCAAGCTTGTCGGCATTTATTGGTGTGGCTATTGCACCAGGACCAATGCTATTTACACGAATCCCTTTTGGCGCATATTCTAACGCCAAAGTTTCCGTAAGCAACTTCACACCACCCTTGCTTGCCGCGTAGTGAACAAATAAAGGCCAAGGAATTTTCTCATGTACACTGGACATGTTTATCACATTTCCTTTAATGTTGTTTTCTACAAAATACTTGATGGCTTCACGGCAACCTAAAAAATTACCGGTTAAATTGGTATCAATTACCCGGTTCCAGTCGCTTAAGGGCATCTCATGAGAAGGAACTGGATTTTCTATTCCTGCATTATTAATGAAAATGTCTAGTTTTCCAAATTCCTTTATGGCTGATTGCACAAGATTAATTACATCTTCTTCAACGGTGACATCACCTTTTACTGCAATAGCCTCCCCATCAGTTTTTTTGATTTCTTCTAACACACTATCTGCTTCCTCTAATTTAGTACGGTAATTAACCACGACCTTTGCCTTTTCCTGAGCAAAGCGAATGGCCATTGCTTTTCCTAAACCAGTAGATGAACCAGTTATCACAACGACCTTGCCTTCTAAATCTGTATACATTCTATCATCCTCCAATTAGCTTTTTGCGAAGCCGAGCATAACCCCAGCTATAATAATCAAGATAATTCCAATAACGATTCCAATTAATTGGCGCTTTGTTTTCTTCTCACGTAAAATGATGATCCCGCCGAGAGTTGAAATGACTATGCCCATTTGAGATAGGGAAAAACTCGTAGCGACTCCCACACGAGGCTGTGATATAAATAAAAACATGTTTCCTGCTGCCCATATTATTCCAGGAATGATATTGCGAATTGCATACTTATTAAACGGCTTATGTTTAAACGTTAATAATAAGCCACCTACCACCATCCCGATTGCTTGGGGAAACAATGCTGACCAGCCATTAACATCAAAAAGACGTGCAACAACCACATAAACTAAATAACCAAATGTTGAGATAAGTAGAATAACGATTCCCTTTTTCAAGTTTCCCGATTTACTCTCTTTTGATTCTTTATCTTCCAGTGAGGTCAATATGATTCCAATGATAATAAATACTAAAGCCAGTACGCCTAAAATAACCGCTTTCAGTGTAGACCATTCGTGAAAAACAATGACTCCAAATAAAGTAGTAGAAATCAGCTGTAATCCCGTTGAAATCGGCATTGTTTTAGAGACACCCATTAAATCAATGCTTTTGAGCTGATTAGCTTGTCCAACAGCCCAAAAAAGTCCTGAAACAAACCCCACACCAAAAACTAGAGGTGACAACTTGATATCCGCGAAAAAATAAACCCCAATAGAAAAAATCAAAGCCCCAATCGTTGTACCGAGCGTTTGACTATAGGGACCACCACCAAGTTTCACATTAAATAAAACGATACTTCCCCAGAATAGTGCCGGTAAGAGAGCTAATAATATATCCATCTTCAACCCCCACATATGTATGTTCAAAACATAAAATCAGAAAATTTTATTTTGTCTTTTTTTAATATGTTCTCATTAAGGAAATTGAGCCATGGTAATTTTATCAATGAAAACTTCTTAGAGGGTTACTGGATTTTGATTATCTAATAACCATTTAATCTAATGAATGATAATGATGAACTCAAAAGGATAGACAAATTCAACTTCAGAAACATTGTCCAACATAAAAAGGATTGCCAGCGGCAACCCTTTTTTCTCAATATAGAGCGTAAATTGAAGAAAGAGCAAACCCAGTTAAGGTTTGCTCTTTCTGTAGAGAATACAGCAAAGTAAGGCTGTCTATGAAATCACTTTTTATATATTTTTATTTCTTCAAATGATAAGGTACAGTCGTAACAACTACATTCCTTCTATAAAGCAAGTAGGCCTTAATCAGTAAACTTGATTGGTTATGAAGAATATTGTGCCAGCCTTTCTTCGGAATAAATTGAGGGATTATTACCGTAACTTTATAGTTGGATTCCCTCGCTTTATGTTCAACCGTATCTACAAATTTAGTTAATGGCTGTATGATACTCCTATAATAAGAGTTTAGTGTCACAAGTCTAACATCTGGTTGCCACTTCTTCCATTTTTCTTCGAATTTTTTTTCATCTTCTCTTTCAAAAGAAACATAAACGGCAATAACCTGATGTGCTGAAAGAGATTTAGCATAATTTAAGGAGTTCTCAACCACATGAGTTATACCAGCCACAGGTACAATAATGATATTCCCTTCTATTGGTAAGATAGGCTCACAAGTTGTAATCCTAAGTTGGTCACCAACTGCTTCATAATGCTTTCTAATTCGATGAAAAATAACAATGATGATAGGTAAAAAAATCAAAACAGGCCAAACCTGAGTGAATTTTGTTAAAAAGAATATCATCGTGACGATAAAGCTAATAAGGGCACCAATTGAATTAATGGTTAACTTCATCATCCATCCTTTTGGCTTCTCGCGAATCCATTTAACAATCATCCCGGTCTGGGACAACGTAAATGGAATAAATACCCCTACCGCATAAAGGGGAATAAGATTTTCTGTATGTCCTCCAAATGCGATTATTAAGATGATTGATGCAAGTCCTAGTATGATAATTCCATTGGAATATCCTAATCGGTCTCCTCTAATTGTAAACGCCCTAGGTATGAATTTATCCTTTGCAAGATTTACCGCAAGCAAAGGGAAAGCAGAATAGCCAGTGTTGGCAGCAAGGATTAATATTAATGCTGTCGTACCTTGGATAAAGTAATACATAAAATTGCGTCCAAATATCTCTTCAGCAATTTGTGAAACAACAGTTACCTCTGCGCTAGGAACAATGCTTAAATAATAGGCTAAGAATACAATACCCGTAAATAACACAGCAAGTAAGGAACCCATAGCTATTAATGTTTTTGCAGCATTATTAGGCGCTGGATTTTTAAAGTTTGGAATCGCATTGGAAATCGCTTCAACTCCTGTTAATGCAGAGCTACCTGATGCAAAAGCTCTTAGAAGTATAAATAAACTGATCCCTGCTACTGGTGTTCCGATTGATGCATGTAAGTCAGGGGAAACTTCACCAGTCAAAATTTTGTATACACCTACACCAATCAGAATGAATAACGCTAAAACGAATAGATACACTGGATAGGCTAATACGGAAGCCGACTCTGTTACCCCTCTTAGGTTAAGGATGGTAAGAAGAATTACAAAAATTATAGCAATAATCACATTATATGAATGTAGGCTGGGAAAAGCAGATGTGATGGCATCTGTACCCGCAGAAACACTTACAGCCACAGTTAGGATATAGTCGACTAACAAAGATCCTCCAGCTATCAACCCAGGATTCACACCCAAATTGTTTTTTGAAACCACGTATGCTCCCCCGCCATGAGGATAAGCAAAGATAATTTGTCTATAGGACAAGATTAAAGCCATTAACAGAATCAATACACCAATGGCGATAGGAATGGAATACCAAAATGCTGCGGAACCCACTGTAATTAAAACAATTAAAATTTGTTCCGGGCCATATGCAACGGAAGACAAAGCATCAGAAGATAATATGGCCAAAGCTTTTGTTTTGTTAAGCTTTTGGTCACCTAATGCAGTAGATTTTAGAGGCCGACCTATTAAGAACCTCTTTATAGAAGATAACACTTAGAATCACCGCCATTTTTCAAATTAAGTTTATTTTGCCCAGTTATATGAAAAAAACTTCACGAAAAAAACAAGAATAAAATAGAAAAATGCCCACAAGTCATAGTTAAATAGACCTGCAGACATCATTTTTTTGTCTCACAAGCTCCACCTTCCTTCTCATATAACGCTTACGAGGTTAGCTGTCGGATTCGGACCTTTGAGTAGCCCTACCTAGAAAGGATTCACCCCTTGGATTGAAAACAATCCTTATAACGGTTCCCCCGTACCATAAGGTTTCAGCGATTTAGAAATATGAAACTGTTGATTATCATACTCCCGTGATTCGGAAAAGTAAATGAAAATTTTGCAAACAAAAAGAATAATTTTTTCTTAGAGGGGTTATGTTGTTAACAAATACTTCATTAGTGATTAAGACACATTAGTACCAAGAAAGGAGAGAACAGAATACATGCCCCAAAAAACTGATAACCCAATCATATCTGATGAGTTTTTAGATCAAGTGGCTAAAGAAATTAACGAACAATATGGTGGTCCTGCAAAGGAAAAAAATGATCAGCACCATAATAGAAATAGGGACGAACGAAGCTGAATATTTCTCTCATTTATTAACAAAAGGAATTTCCTTTCTGAATATCCCCCAAAAAAACTCTGGGTTCCTCTCACCCAGAGTTTTTTACACTAGACACCTTTCATTCCTAACCTGTTTATTACCAGTAAATTAGGAACTATCATTTGTACTTCTCTCCTCTTTGTGGTTTCTTATCAGCTCAAAATACGCTCTCACGATTTGTTATTTTCTATACTCAACTTATAGAGAAAACGTTATTTTTAGTTGAGTAAGAATAGAAATCTAGTAATCTCTCCTCCCCCTTTAGGACTCGTATATTCATTCATTATGATTAACTAATTAAAAATTATGTGCTCTTTCTTTTAACAACTTGTCCAAACCAATATAGTTTTTTCTCATAGAATGATTACAAGAAATTATTATTACCGAAAGGAGAAAACAACATTGAGTGAAACTGATGAAGTTTTATATGATTCTCCAATGGTCCCAAATGGAAAACTAATTTCTGGCCATACAAAGGAGTTTCAAAAAGATGTACTTGGCTTTCTTACCCGTTTATCAAAAGAATATGGAGACGTTGCAAAATTCCGTTTTGGACCTTTCCAAAATGTTTACCTCATTTCAAACCCGGAACTAATAAAGCAGATACTTGTAACGAAACAAAAATCCTTCGTCAAATCTAAGGACAGCAATGCTATAAAACCACTCGTTGGTGATGAAGGACTTCTTACAAGCGAAAAAGACGTTCACAGGCGCCAGAGAAGGCTTATTCAACCCTCCTTCAAAAGGTCCCATATTAGCAATTATGCCCAGGATATGATTGATATAACAATGGACTATATTTCAACTTGGGAAAATGAGAAAGAACGGATTATTACGAAAGATATGATGAATATCGCCCTTGGGATAATAAGCAAGACCATGTTCAGCATGGATTTCAAAGATGGGTATGATGTGGTCGGAGAACCGATGGAAGCAGCCTTGAGACTTTCCGTCAAAAGGATGAGAACACTTCTTCAATTACCCTTATGGGTTCCAACTAAAAGCAACCGTGAATATAAAAATGCGATACAAAGACTTGATAAAGTGATTTATAGCATTATCGAAAAACGTAGGGAAGATGCAGAAAGACATGAAGATATGCTTGGAATTTTAATGGAGGCTCGAGATGATGAGGACGGCTTAGGTATGTCAAACCAGCAGGTACGCGATGAACTAATGACCATCTTCATTGCCGGTCACGAAACGACGGCAAATGCGCTTTCCTGGGCCATATACTTTCTTTCACAGAATCCAGAAGTGGAAACTAAACTTTTCAATGAAATAGATAGAGTAATAGGCAACCGTACTCCTACGCCTGACGATTTCATGAAATTAACATACACACAAAATATTATCAGGGAATCACTTCGCATATACCCGCCAGTCTATATCATTTCACGGGAAGCGGAGGAGGATGTGGAAATAGGTGGGCATCATTTTAAAAAAGGCGATATGTTTTTGCTAAGTCCATATGTGATGCAGCACAAGCCGGAGTATTTTGATAATCCAGATTCTTTTATTCCTGAAAGATTTGAAAACAACTATTTGAAAACTTTACCTACGTACGCTTACTTTCCGTTTAGCGGGGGGGCAAGAGTTTGTATTGGTAATCATTTTGCATTGATGGAGGCTGTGCTTGTCCTAGCGTGTATTGCTCAACGATATAGAATTAGGCTAGCACCGGACCATCATGAAGTAAAACCAATTACAACCCTTACACTCAGACCAAAGCGTGGATTGCGCATGATAGTAGAAGAAAGAAATGAAGAAGGGTTCCAACCTGGAGCTTCTGACATTTAAATGAATATAAAATGTATTACATGAACAAAACTTTCCTCCTGCTGATAAGGCCTGTTATTAACTTTTTAAGAGCCGGACCTATTTTGGTGGACATCTGAATTACAAAAGGAGGGATGAAAATGTATATGCTTCATTCACACAAGATGGGTACCATCCACACTGAAATGCACTATCTAGGGATGGCTTCACAGGTATTTGCCGGTTATTTAGAATTTCTACAGGATAGTGAACAGGTGCAGGACACCGATTACCTACATCCACTTTCTTTCTCCACATTATGTGAGAGTGAATAGAATAGCCTCACAGTTTTTTTAAATAATTATAGAAGAAACCGACCCTATTAAGGTCGGCTTTTTTTATTTTCTTAGCAGTAGCCGCCATATCCTTGAACCGGGGCATATCCACCACCGTATCCACCACCACAAAAGCTAGCTCCAACAATTATTAACAATATAAACAAAACAACTATAAAGGCGAAACCTCCACCAAATCCAAATCCGCCGTCACAACTTGACTCACAACCTGACATATAGAAACATCTCCTTATTTGTTTTTATAGAAGAACTTAAATGGGTTAGTTCATCTTATGCACTAGTCAGGAAAATGACAGCAATAATACAATTTAACTTTTTTTGGTCTTATAATTAGTTATTTCATGATCTTCACTGAATATTGAATAGGATGAAAATTATTTTGTATCAGCTTTATTTTTTATAGTCTCACTTATATATTGTATATTTTCAGTTGTTTAACCGCACTTTAAGAAAAGATTGAAGGTGATAGGATGGCCAAAATGCTTCCAGTTTTATTAATTTTATTAGGTACATATTTACTTATTATGGTCATTGACAACTTACAGGGTTTGAATATGTTCCAATCTCTCTATAACATTAAACAATATTTCACAGTCGCTCGTGGAGAAGATTACTTTCTCCTCTTTTCATTCATTTTTTTCTTTCTATTTTTGAGTATCTTCACAGCCATAAAAAACCAACAGCCTCCCTCTTCATGAAACTGTTGGTTTTATTTTTTGCTTTATATATGCTGTAATCAATAATAGAATGGGGACTCCTATAAACAAAGGTAGATGCAGCAAGTAAGGAACAATTTTGAGTCCTTCATCTATATGAGCCTGATAGCTAGGGGCAATCATAAGCGAAGAGAAGAAAATAACACCGCCAATCACATAAATGGATATAGAGGAAGGTTTCATTTGAAATAAATCGGTTGCTCCAATCACGGCACAAAAGAAAAAGATGGATATTATAATGAAACCTAAAATGATTAGTAGAATAAGGATGAACGGATCCAATCTTTCAATAAAATCAACGATATTAATATAACTGACTGCTGAAAGAGCAGGGGAATAGATCGGAATACGGCATCTGGGCCTAGTACGCACAAAAGAATAATCGAATTAATGGTTAAGGAAACCCCACCTATTATAATAGCTGATAGGCCAACTTTTACAGCCTGACTCTTTTTATTCAAATACGGAAGAATCATCGTGAACGTAATCAATTCTCCAAAAGGTACGGTGATACCAGTAGGAAACAACTCTTTCCATACCTTTCTCCATCCGTTGCCTAATACAGGCTGTAGATTTTCCAACTTTATATATCCGCCCAATACAAACACAACATTCAGAACCAAAAGGGTCAGAACAATAACGCCGAAACATAAGCATGCTACTCGTGCGAAGGCTTCCAGCCCTAGGTGAACTCCATAAATTAAAACAAGTGTCATGCATATCCCTAGCGTTATAATGGATGTACGATTATAAGTGGAGCTAATTAATAATTCTTCAAAATCCCGTAATACTCTTGAAGCAAGATAAACAAAATAGATAATATAGCAAAAACTGATGACACCACCTACATATTTGCCCCAGATTTTACGGACATAGCCGGTCATTGGTATGTCAGGATATTTCTTATATAAGGAAATATACACTAAATACAGTACACATCCGATAAGGGTTGATAAAAGAGTCACAATCCAGACATCTTGCTTGGCACCCTTCCCTATATCTAGCAGTATATTACTTCCAAACATAAAAATTACCATCATACAAAATAACTGAAATCCATCAATTTTTATTTTGACCAATGACTTCTCATCTCCTCATTTCATTTATTTCGGCTCATAAGGTTCCATTCGCATTCCGGAATTTATTACATTGACGTTGACCTTCATCGATATCTTCGCATCTGAAAATAGGTTATCCCAATTTTTTTTATGCTGACGCCAATAATCCGGGTTTGTTCGAGACAGGGCATCACCAAAACCGAAAATGTCTGCCTTTTCTTTTTGAGCGATGCTAATGGTCTTTTTAATTTGCTTTTTTAGTTTATTTTCCATTTTTTTCGAACTCTTTTAACAACTTAGTATTACTTAAATCCAGTTCACATGATGTATCTACCGTTTCAGCCATCACGTTCAAGCTTGTGTGAATGACAGGTTGTTCATGATGGATATCTGTTTTTATTTTGCTTTTTACTCCGATAGCGTTGATCGTCACATTCCTCTTATCACCGCAAGGTAACACAACTGGGGTCCTATTTATTTCCGATGTAACGAAATTAGCAGCTCGGGCGGTTTCTCCATCTAACCATCTCACCAAATTTCCTTTTCTAAATATGGCTAATCCTTTTGCCTCTAAAATAGCTGGGGTTGTCGTCTCAAAATTGCTTGTTTGCTTCGCCTTCTTTGAATCATTCCTTATACTAATTCCGGGAAGTAATACGTCCTTACCTTCACTCAAAAGCGCTGAAATGGCTTCATATACTAACACTTCACTAGATGATCCATGCATTTGTTGATTATTTTTAGTTGTGCTTACGATATTTTTACCCGGAGTAATCTCAAGTGGTTCAATTACACTAAGCACATCACATCCTCAGCAGTCTTCCCGCGCGCAATAAAAATGGGGATACTTGTCCGTGCACCTTTGCCTCTATCAAAAGCATCAAATAATAAATCAATACCATTTCGTGCTAACTCTTCATCTATAACATTGAGCGAAAGATGTGAAATCATATTTTCTCTCGGAATAACGGCGGATTCCTTTCCAAAAGCCTCCTGCATCGTTCTTGCCGTTATCGTATAGTTGATGATAGCGAGACCCTGACCTCCTGAAGAACCGGTTTGAGATATCCCGCTCGGATTAATGACTTGATATGTTACTCTGTACGGTTGTTCTGGATCGTCGTTTTGATCAATTCCCATCCCTGTAATGACCCCTAGCTGGTTTAATTCTCGATAATTCGAACATCCTGAAATCAATAAACAAATGGCTGTGATCCATAAAAGTGAACTATTAATTTTCATTTTTTTGTCCTCATTCGTCTTTAGCCGAGTTTTATTTGTTTGACGATTTTTTCAAAAGTGATGGTAAAGGGAAACGAAAAAAACCATCTTTTTGCTCCTTTAAACGAAAAGGAGCAAAAGGAGCAAAATACGGTACACCAAAAGACCTCAGACTGCTCATATGAAGCCAGATACATAAGGTGGTAAGCAAAATTCCATACAAGCCAATAAATGCTGAAATCATAATAAAGATAAAGCGTAATCCGCGAGTCACATTAACAATACTAGTATTGGGCAATGTAAAACTGCTGATAGCGGAAACGGCGACAATGATGACCACTGCTGCTGACACAAATCCCGCTTCAACAGCTGCCTGCCCTAAAATAAGTGCCCCTACAATTGATACAGCTGGTCCGATCGCTCTTGGCATTCGAATTCCTGCCTCACGCAACATCTCAAACGCCAGTTCCATCACTAATATTTCGACAATCGCCGGAAAAGGAACAATTTCTCTTTGTTCCATTAAGCTAACTATTAATGTGGTTGGAATAAGCCCCTGGTGATGGGTAATCAGTGCCAAATACATAGCAGAAGCATATATCGAAAGAATAAAGGCTCCAAATCTTAACAACCTTAAAAAGGAACTAGTATAAGGATTTTGATAGTAGTCCTCAGGAGATTGGAAAAATTGAGAAAATATTACAGGGGTGATTAAAACAAAAGGTGTTCCTTGAATAATGATGGCAATTCGTCCTTCCAATAAATTCCCTACGACGGCATCAGGTCGTTCCGTATTTAAAAGTAGCGGAAAAATAGTCATTCCATCATCTTGAATAAATTCCTCAATGTAATTTGATTCAAGAACACCATCTATATCAATACCCTTTAATCGTTCTTTAACTTCCTGTAAAATGCTCTCATCTGCAATTCCCTGAATGTAAATAATCCCTACATCGGTTTGAGTGACTTTCCGACTTTCATGCTTTCTAAGCGTACATTAGGATTCTGAATTCTTGCCCGTTTTAAAGACGTATTGGTTCTTAAATTCTCCGTAAAACTATCTTTTGGTCCTCTAATGACCGTTTGACTTGACGGTTCTGTAATCGCTCGGGATTGCATTTTTTTCGTACTGGCAATGATTGCTTTGGGACTTCCATTCAGCAGTACTGCCGTATCCCCTGTCAAAACCGCTGACACGAATTCCTGCCAATTTTCTACTACGGTTAATTGAGATACAGTGAAAATGTGGCTTGTTTGTTCTTCTTTGAACGTCAACACTTGATCATTTTCTTTTAACCACTGAATTAACGGGTCCACTATGTTTTCATTTATGATGCTATCATCAGCTAATCCATCAAGATGAATAATAGCTGCTCGTAACGTTTTTTGGTGTGGAGACTCAATCACTCGAACAGTCAAATCTGAACTGTGTCCAAGTTCATTCATTACTCTCACTACATTTTCATTCACATCGTCGTATAAGGTGCTTACTGTTATACGATTTGTTGAATGTTTTTCTTTAGACTTTATTAGAGAACGCCTGTTTCGCATTTCCCTCCCCCCATTTAGATGAATATGTTCGTTCAGCAATGATTGATTTTATTGTTTGTATCTACTTTAGAAATATGTATAAAAAGGTTACAGAGAAAAATATTGAAAATTACTCTCTTTATTTTTAGTGCTTAGATCCGATTAAGAAATGTATAGGTGTGGTTATGATACAAGTAATTGAAAAATTGTGATTTTATAAAAAAAGGAAATCAACCAGTTATTAAAATAGGAAGAATTCCTTTATCGAAATTATAAAGAGTAAAGAACCCAAATTCCTCATATTGAAATTTGAGTTCTTTGTTTACAAAGATGTACTTATATGAACGGGAATCTAGATATAAGTATTTTCAGTAGTTAGTTCCTCACAACATTTATTTCCTGAAAAATAGGCTCTTCAAAAGTAAGGATTCTAATACAAAAATAAATTAACTTTAACAAATGACATTTTATAAGAATAAGTATCAAAAAATGTTTAAATAATATCCACAATCATTCTCTCCTGTTAAAGATATAATTTTTCTGTTCCCCTACATAAATTGACATTATTCTGAATTATGATATATTAATATAGTTACTTTAGTACACAAAAGCGTTTAATCACAGAAGAATCCTTTGATTTTTATTAAAATAATATTTTATTAAAATAACGGAAGAAAGGCATGAATATCATGGAAAAGACTCATCATGATTTACAAAGGGGCTTATTGCCAAGACATGTCCAGTTTATTGCATTAGCAGGAATGATAGGAACAGGGATCTTTAAGGGGAGCTCAGATACATTAAATATGGCTGGTCCAAGTGTTGTGATAGCCTATTTAATAGGGGGCCTATTGTTATTTATTGTAATGGCAGCTTTAGGAGAAATGGCAACCGTTTTTCCCAATTTGAACGTACAACATCTTATAAATAAAGCTTTTGGGTTTCAATTATCCTTTATTGTGGGATGGCTCTATTGGTTTAACTGGATTATCGTGATCATTGTAGAAATAGTAGCAGCCGGAAGCTTTTTACAATACTGGTTTCCCTCTTTACCATTATGGCTACTAAGTATACTTTGCGCGTCAGTAGTAATAGGAATAAATTTGTTTCAAGTAAAATACTATGGAGAACTCGAGTTTTGGTTTGCAGGTATTAAAATAATAACTTTAATTGCTTTTATTATTTTAGGAGCTTTGATCCTGCTAGGAATTTTCCCTAGTTCTGCTTCATTTTCTAATTATACGGAACATGGTGGCTTTTTCCCCCAAGGAATTGGAGGCATGTTAAGTGCACTTTTAGTTGTAATGTTTTCATATGGGGGTGCTGAATTAATTGGTGTAGCTGTCACAGAAACAAAAGATAGTCAGCGAGTTATACCAAAAATTATTAAAGGAACAGTATGGCGGGTAATCCTTTTTTACGTCTTGCCAATTCTTATTATTTGCGGAGTAATACCTTGGAACCAAGTAAGTACTGAAGAGAGTCCTTTCGTTCAGGTTTTCAGCTTAACAGGACTTCCAGGAGCTGCTGATATTATGAATTTCGTTCTATTAACAGCTGTCTTATCAGCTGCAAATTCAGGTATATACGCTACATCAAGAACATTGTTTACTCTTTCTCAGAACGGAGAAGCCCCTAAGGTATTTATAAAAACAACCAAAAAGGGTATCCCACTTAATGGAATATTTTTAACTACATTATGTATATTAGTTGGTGTGTTTTTATCCTATTTGACTCCCGATCTGATATTAAGCTATCTAATGGCTATCCCTGGCTTTACCGTTTTATTATTATGGATCAGTATATGTTCTGCGCAATTGAAGCTCCGTAAACAATACACTGACGAACCAGGTTTCCGGGTAAAATGGTACCCATATACAACTATATTTGCGATCATAGCTTTAAGCTTTATTTTTATTGCTTTTATCTTTAATAAACAAAATATAATTGGTACCACTGTATGTCTTGTAACTGTAGCAGTATTTATCCTGCTCTCTTTTATAGTCAAACAAAAAAAATTAGCTAAGAAATAGACATACTTCTTTTGAATTACAATTAAGTCTGGGAATTTAATTCCCAGACTTTTTTATAATTCCTTATTTAGTTTTAACATAAGGTACCTTATAAGAATGAAGCCCTGAAATTTTTGATTTCAGGGCTTTTTTCTTCAATATTAAAGGCTTTATGTACATCGAGAAAGTTCTGCGATAATCAAGACTGTATTAATCGGACATCTTCATTGAGTGCTACCAAACTTGGCCCAGTAATGGGGGACAAGAGAAAAAACACTCCATGTCTCGTATAAGTTATGAACATTAAATAGGAATTGTTTTTCTTATAGGAAATTGTGTCCATTATACAGCCAAAGTAGAAATTGGATGGGGAAGGAAGTTTTGAATACCCGTACTTTAACATTATTCTTGTTTATATTTTCAACATACGTATGTTAAAATAACCAATGAACCAATCATCCTACAAATTTGAGGTGTATATATTGACCATATCTAAAACAAATCGTTTATCACTTGTAGAACAAGTTGTTTCCCAAATTGAATCGTTAATCGAATCTGGCGAATGGAAGATTGGAAATCAGATTCCTCCTGAAATGGATTTGATAAAACAGTTCGATGTGAGTAGAAATACATTAAGAGAAGCTGTACGATCACTTGTTTATGCAGGTCTTTTAGTAACAAAACAAGGAAAGGGAACGTTCGTCAAGTCATCTAGTGCCCTGGGGGTTGCATTTCAAAGAAGGATCCAGCAGTCAGGTATATTAGAGACGTTAGAGGTTCGTCATGCACTTGAAAGAGAAGGAGCACAATTAGCTGCACTAAGACGTAACCAAGAAGATATAGAACAAATGAGTATTCATATTGAAGCATGTCGTAAGGCTGCTGAAGCAAAGGATAGAAAGGCTTACGAAGAAGCTGATATTCAGTTACATAAATCAATTATGGGTTCATCACATAATGATTTATTGATTGATTTGTACGAACATATGGAAGATTCTTTGCATGCTTCCATCCATCAGATAGCTGAGATGAGTTCAGATGGGAACTTTCATTTGAACATTCATTGTAACCTTGTAGATGCCATCATCGAACAAGATGTAAATCGGGCAATTGAAACAGTGAATGAATACATTGCACAATTCAAAAAATCTTTAGTTTAAGTACGGAGGACAAATTATGGGTATTCATCAAGCGGCAAATCAACTAGAACAAACAAAAATAGATCTTAAACCTAGAATTGGACTACTTATTATCGGGATCATTCTGATTGGGGCAAACCTAAGAGCTCCTTTAACATCTGTAGGACCTCTGGTCACTTCGATTCGGGATAATTTGGGAATATCCAATACACTATCAGGTTCATTAACAACATTGCCTTTGCTTGCTTTTGCACTCTTATCTCCATTTGCACCTAAGTTAGCTCGACGTTTTGGAATGGAGCTTACCCTATTCATTTCCTTAATCTTATTAACGGTCGGGATTGGGATACGATCTATTGGCGGAGTGACGACATTGTTTTTAGGAACCATTTTAATTGGGTTAGCCATCGCTATTGGCAATGTATTGTTACCCAGTCTTATTAAACATAACTTTGCACGGAATATCGGTTTGATGACAGGAATTTATGCAGTTTCCATGAATTTATGTGGTGCAATAGGGTCCGGTATCAGTATTCCCATTTCCTCTTTATCAGGGTTAGGATGGGCTGGTGCCCTTGGATGTTGGGGAATTTTATCTCTTATTACCGTTTTCTTTTGGATGCCACAATTAAAAAAGCCATTCAGGTCCGATAAGGATGAACAAACGGCTCAAAAGGTAAAAAACATTAACTTATGGCGTTCGGGTCTAGCATGGCAGATCACTTTATTCATGGGACTGCAATCGTTTATCTTCTATACAGTAATTACCTGGATGCCAGAAATTCTGGAGCAAAAAGGACTAAATGCTGATGAAGCTGGCTGGATGCTATCCATCATGCAGCTTGCCGTCATTCCTATAACATTCATTGTGCCAATTTTAGCTGGACGCTTACAAAGTCAGCGTTTGTTAGTAGTCCCACCTGTTATTTTTCTTTTTGTAGGGATATTCGGAATTTTGTACGGAAGCACGCTGCTTATCCCAGTATGCATGATTTTGATTGGGGTTGGAGTCGGAACTATATTTAGTTTATCCATGATGTTCTTTAGTCTTCGTACACAAAGTACCCATGAGGCGACGGAACTATCCGGAATGGCTCAATCATTTGGTTATCTTTTAGCTGCTGTTGGACCAGTATTATTTGGAGGGCTACATGACATTACACACAGTTGGACGATTCCCTTATTAATGTTAATCGTAGTATCAGCTCTAATTTTCATTGTTGGAATGCGTGCAGGAAAAAACGAATATGTAACAACTCATTAATCGCTTTAATAAATGTTTCTGATATGTGCACAAATATCGTGCTTTTTTAAGCGTCTAAAGGCAACCTTATTAAAACTTATCACACTTATGCTTCACCAAGCGATGATTATTGTTGGTTTACCGGGGAATATTCCTGAAAATACGCTTTATGGATCKTATTATGGTGTAGGGATTTCATGTCCAGTTGAAAGTGATGTGCTTATAACTGAACATGATAAAGAACTTGGGAAAGCGTTAGGAAAACGTGTCATTGAAGTAACGAAACGAATGATATAAGTACAGTGATGTAAAAGTAGCCGTTGCTCCTGTTGAGCAACGGCTACTTTTTTTATGCAATTCCACTTTATGAATCGTAAGTAATTTCATATCGCTGTGATGTTGCAATGACCAGCCAAACTTCTTACTTTTTCAAATTAATAGGTCAGCTCATTTGAATCTGACTTCCATACTATAAAAAACCATACATGAAATCGAGGATATTCTTCCCTATATCTTTCTATTTCCTCTTAGATCATGCAAACTCTCCCTCTTTAGATTAGCTGTATCTTATCTCCCTCACCTGTATAAAAAATAAAAATTTAAAAAAAGACGTACTATGTGAACCGCACGTCTTTTACCTACTATCTATATTGATTTAAATATCGCTATATATAATTGAAATAAACTATTTAGATCAACAGATTTCCTTTTTTATGCATACTTCTTACTTTCTTCGTCTTTAAAAAAGCTCTTCATCGCGTGGAAAACGTCAGCTTTTTGCTTAAGAATATAATACCGGAATTTTTCATTGTCGATATTCTTATAAGCTGTCATCAATGTCGAATGGCGATTGTATTGATTGACTTCCCCATAGCCAAACATATTGGAAACCTTCATGAGTTCTTCCACAAGCTTTACGCATCGAACGTTATCAGACGTGAGATTGTCACCATCGGAAAAATGAAATGGATAAATGTTAAACTTCACAGGGTCATATTTATGATCAATAAGTTCTAATGCTTTTCGGTATACGGAAGAACAAATTGTACCGCCGCTTTCCCCTTTCGAAAAGAAATCTTCTTCCGGTACCACTTTCGCTTCTGTATGGTGGGCAATAAACTCTATTTCAACTGTTTCATATTTTGTCCGCAAGAATCGGTTCATCCAAAAGAAGAAGCTTCGGGCCATGTACTTTTCCCATAGACCCATACTTCCGGAAGTATCCATCATTGCCAATACGACTGCTTTGGAGTCCGGTTTTTGTATTTCATTCCACGTTTTGAATTTAAAATCTTCCTTATAAATTGGATGAAAACCTGGGTCGCCGCTTAAGGCATTTCGTTTGAAAGCGGATATCATGGTTTTCTTTTTATCAATATTCCCCATTAAGCCTGTCTTGCGAATATCGTTGAATTCAATATGCTCAAGCGTATGCTCCGCTTGTTCTTTTTTCTGAAGATTAGGCAGTTCTAACTGGCTGAACAGTGCTTCTTCTAGTTCCATCATTGACACTTCGGCTTCATAATAATCCTCGCCCGCCTTGTCACCTGCACCCTGCCCTTTGCCTCCTCCGGCATCGGATGGTGAGCCATCTCTTGCGACCACATCCCCTACTTTACTATCGCCATCGCCTTGACCTACATGTTTGTTTTTATCATAGTTATAACGAATTTTGTATTCATCCAAGGAGCGAATAGGGATCTTAATAACATCCCGTCCATTAGACATTACAATGCTTTCTTCTGAAATTAACTCAGGTAGATTATTCTTAATTGCTTCCTGCACCTTTTCCTGATGGCGTTGTTGATCATCATAGCCTTTTCGATGGAGGGACCAATTTTCCTGTGAAATCACATATTGTTGATTGTTCTCTTCCGACATTCTCTTCCCCCCTTATAAATGTTTGCACGCTTTTCATCATTCCTTCATATAATAAGTTAGTGTGAGAAAGCCCACATCATTCCGGTTTTTCACATAAATAAAATACAGTCCGGAAACAACGGACTAAAAGAAAAGTATTACTCTATCTTATGCAGCGATAAAGGATAATTTACAAAAAAATTCGATAATGGACGATTGCCTATAAAATTAGACAAGCATTGCATAATATATGAGATCTTGTACGATTTTTTAAAGGGTCAAACTTAAAAATTTCTGTTTTTCACTAAACAACAAAAGGGTGCCCCAGTAACTTTCTGGACACCCTTTTTACACAGATAGATTTATTCTAGATGAGGACTTTTTCAATCTTTTTCTTCCTCTATTTCATGTTGGACTGTACCTGGGCGTTTATCCCACTCTTTCAATTCTTCATTCGTCCTTTGATTTTCCATCTGCTTGCCAAGTTCTTTCATCTCCTCATAATCCTTAGCCATAGAGCTATTTTCAGGAACATGATCTCGTTTCAATTCTTCTTTACTCATTTTCCATCACCTCTACTTATTGATACCCAATATTTCCAAATCCAAAACGTTACATATGTATCGGAAAGAAAGGGTATAGATAAGATATATGAACAAATCTCTTGGAGGTGAAAGGAGTATGCAAACAACCACACTCTATGTAAAGGAAGCAACATCTGAAGGACCAATAATAAATCTAGAGTCCATTCTATTGTCTACGGACGGGGTAGAGCGTGCGATCATCGATGTTGATGACGGGGAAATCAAAATTGATTATAGTGAAGACAAACTTTCACCCGGACAACTTGTGACACTTATTGAACAGTATGGGTTAAATGTCACCAAATAAAGAAAACTAATTGATTTGCGATCCTGTAAGGGTGATGACCTAAGGCGTTGCTACACTTATACAACTTATACTGGCTTCTTACTTTGCAGCCGTTACTTCCTAGCTACCGTAAGAAATAAATTCTGATCATAAAAATACCGAACTCTTCTACTGCTGAAAGAGTTCGGTATTTTTTAATTATAACATTTTACAATTTCCTGCAGTTTCAGAGCAAGGCTGATGTTTCCATCTACCTTTAAGCCACCTGTCATGAAGGCCATGGCAGTATTTAAATCATCCTTTAATAACTTTGATAATTTTCCCTCTGATAATTTCAATGTCACTTCTGGATCATGTGATGTACCTTTGACCACTTCAACTTGTCCATCTTTGATCAACAGTTGAACGGGACCAATTTCATCAATATTGAATTGATACACACGATTTTTTTCGTTTTGAATATGCTCTGGGTTATCATTGATTTTCTCAGCTAATTCATTCAACTCAGTGATTACACCTATTTGTAATCCCTCCATTAATCTGTTTCAGATGATTGCATTTACACAAAAAACTCCTAAATCACTGTCATTATACGTGTTTGTTTTCCCTTCATGAAGTTGTCTCATTCTACTTCAGCTAAAAGATAACATTAGCTAGTATGAATGACATTATTTTCATTTTTTATAATTAAAACCCCCACCCTTTTAGAGGTAGGGGCAAAATTTTATGATTTACCGATTTAACAAGCTTCCCACATAGCGCAGCAAATCATTGGCAGAAGTGGTATTGTAACCATGCTCATCAACAAGTCTCGTGATGACTTCGTTCACTTTCTTCAGCTGTCTTTCGTCTGGTGTCTTCGTTGAAGTAGTGATTTTGACAACATCCTTCAGGTCGGCAAACAGCTTCTTCTGGATGGCTTCACGTAAACGGTCGTGTGAATTGTAATCGAATCGCTTCCCTTTACGTGCATAGGCAGAAATACGGATTAGAATTTCTTCGCGGAATGCTTTCTTTGCATTTTCAGAAATTCCGATTTGCTCTTCAATCGACCGCATCAATTTTTCATCCGGGTTAATTTCTTCCCCCGTCAATGGATCACGCAGCCTTGATTTATTGCAGTATGCTTCGACATTATCCAGGTAATTATCCATCAGGATTTTCGCCGACTCTTCATATGAATACACAAATGCCTTTTGCACTTCATTTTTGGCAATGGAGTCGTATTCTTTACGTGCCAGTGAAATGAAATTTAAATACCGCTCTCGAAGTTCATTCGTAATCGACGGATGCTGGTCAAGACCGGCTTTTAACGACATCAGTACATCCAGTGCGTTAATCGATGGATTTTCCTTTCTAATAATCGTTGACGAAATTCGGTTAATCACATAACGCGGATCAATTCCACTCATGCCTTCATCCTGATATTCTTTTTTCAATTCATTGATGTCTGCAGAATTAAAGCCTTCCACATTTTCTCCATCATATAACCTCATCTTTTTCACTAAATCGATATCGCCTTTTTTCGGGTCCTTTAGACGCGTCATGATACTGAAAATTGCCGCAACCCTTAATGTATGCGGTGCAATATGAACATCAGAAACATCACTTTCATGGATCATTTTTTCATAAATCTTTTCTTCCTCAGTCACCCTCAGATTATATGGAATCGGCATGACAATGATTCGGGAATGCAGTGCTTCATTTTTCTTGTTGGAAATAAAAGCTTTATACTCCGTTTCATTCGTATGAGCCACGATAAGTTCATCGGCACTGATCAATGCAAACCGTCCAGCTTTAAAATTCCCTTCCTGAGTCAATGAAAGCAAATGCCATAAAAACTTCTCATCACATTTCAGCATCTCCTGGAACTCCATCATCCCACGGTTGGCTTTGTTCAGCTCACCATCAAAACGGTAGGCACGAGGATCCGATTCGGACCCATATTCGGCAATTGTTGAAAAATCGATACTGCCTGTCAAATCAGCAATATCCTGTGACTTAGGATCAGATGGACTGAATGTTCCAATACCAACACGCTTATCCTCTGAAAGGAAAATACGCTCGACCATCACATCTTCAATCCTGCTTCCATACTCCTGTTCTAACCTCATAACATTCAGCGGCGATAGGTTACCTTCAATTCGAATGCCATATTCCTCAAAAAAATCTTGCCGTAAGTACTGTGGGATGAGATGCAGTGGATCTTCATGCATCGGGCATCCCTTTATTGCATAAATTGCTCCAGTATCTTTTAACGAATAATTTTCAAGTCCCCGCTTCAGTAAAGAAACAAGCGTAGACTTACCACCTGAGACTGGACCCATCAAAAGCAAGATCCGTTTACGTACATCCAATCGCTTAGCCGCCGGATGAAAATATTCCTCGATAAGTCTTTCCAGTGAATCCTCTAGACCAAACAACTGGCCGCTGAAAAAATTGTATTTCTTTGATCCATTTACTTCCTCTATCCCTGCATCTTTAATCATGTTGTATACACGTGAATGAGCAGATTGTGCAACCAATGGTGTTTCTTTCAAGATGTCTAAGTACTCTGCGAAGGTACCTTCCCACTTCAGCTTCTGTTCATCTTCTCTAAATTTTTCGATTTTCTTTAAAATATCCATTTCAGGAACCTCCCCCTGTCACTTTCAGAGAATACTTAAATCTATGCGCCAAGTCTGACAAACATGTCAGACTTTAAAAAGAGGTTGTGCAATTGTCTCGGATACCCCTAGACTTTCTCTGTTTAAGAAAGGCTTTAAACTTGAACAATTAATGACAAATCACCCGACAAGAAAAATTGCGTGCACTCCTGCTAAAAATTAGGGTATACTAAGCCTATACTTAAGTGGGACAATATGGGTAAAGGGAGGTCACAACATGGGCACAGTTATTATCATTGCAGTTGCTATTGCATTTCTAGCCGCTATCTTCACTGCTGGGTATGACGA
>NZ_JBFUIB010000039.1:0-22846 GCF_056402095.1 Peribacillus sp. P4_C12 | reverse complement strand
GGGGTAAAACCGAATATAGAGTATGCAGATCGTCGGCCGGGAGATCCAGCTCGACTGGTTGCTTCAGCCAATAAGATATATGAAGATCTTGGGTGGAAAGCAGCAATAGATTTAGACGAGATTATTGAAAGTGCATGGAAATGGCATAAATCTCAAATGAATTAAAAGAATACACACCCAATAGAGCAGCAAGGTCTTACTAGTTCACTATACTGGAGTAAAGATTAAAAATTCGATTGTTTTATTTGAGAGAACGACTCTGTTTAAAAGTCGTTCTTTTTTTTATTTTTTTCAGGTGTCACTATCCTGCACGGTTAGTGGAGTTAGGCTTCTACCTTTCGCCCCGAATTTTCCATTTCCTTTTTAGATAAACGTTTTCATTTCAAAAATAAATTAAACCCCTATCATTTCAGTCTTTCTCTTAATATAGATTAACTGGTCGTAAAAGGGATATTAATAAGAATATAGAAGTACTAACTAATAGGATTATCATTCATTTGTTAGGAGACGTCATACATTGGTTTAGCAATAAACCGAATAAAGGAAGTCCAGCAGGTGTCGTCTTAGAATGAGGATGGACTAACAGATGAAGAGGAAGGTGAGCGTTTAAATGAATCAGCATATTTTAAAGAACCGTTCATTTCTCTTCATATGGATTGGTAATGTGATCTCTGAATTAGGCGCTGCCTTTGGAACCTTTTGTAATTCAATTCTTATCTATCAACTTACAGGTTCCACTATGGCTTTGGGAAGTATGTGGATATTATATTTTGTTCCATCCTTGCTTTTGCAATTATTTATTGGCCCTTTTATTGATAGATGGAGCCGTAAGTGGACGATGATACTTTCACAGTGGAGTAGAGGTGTAATTTTTCTTATCCCACTTATTTCATTAATAACGGGGAATCTTGAAGCGTGGCACATTTTCACAGTCCAAATCATAGTAGGTTTAATTACGCCCTTATATTCACCCGCTAATCAATCAATTTTGCCTACAATTGTTCCTGAAAACCAGCTAAGCGCTGCAAATGCTTATTTAGATGGAACGATTCGATTAATGACGTTCTTGGCACCAATTGGAGGGGGAGTCGTTGTAGAGTACTTAGGTGTTAAAACCACATTACCACTTGTTTGCTTATTGCTTATTACAAGTGGTTTTATACTGCTGTTCATCCAAGAATCAAGAGTCTCATTATCTATACGCAAATCATGGTTAAACCAATTTATTGAGGGTCTATCCTATTTTTTCAGACAGTCCCTCATCGTTTGGTTAGGAGTCTTTTTGGCGTTTGTTCAATTTGGAGTGGGAGTTACGATGGTTATCACTCTTCCCTATATCACTGGTGAGTTATCTGGTAGTTATGCAGAGTACGGATATTTTATGGCTAGTTTCCCTTTAGGGTATGTAATTGGTTCCATGCTTGTAAGTAAAATAAAACATAAGAGTCGCAGGGTTTTGATGTTAGGAGCATTAATTATCGGAGGTCTGACATATATCTCCTTAGGTATTAGCAATAGTATAGTTGTTGCATTCTTGACTGAAATTCTTGCTGGAATAGCTATGGCTATTTTTAGTATTCATAATAAAACTATTTTTCAACAAAGCGTACCTAATCATATAATGGGGAAAATATCCTCGGTTCGATTGTTTATTATTAGAGGGACGATGCTATTAGGGGTAATAACAGGTACATTTTTGAGTGATATCTGGGGGATACGTCCATTGTACTTTTTAATAGGAAGCATTATCTGCACTGTATCTTTATTAGGAATATTACTTCCTTTCTTTAAGTTCATTGATAACTCGAATAAAGGGGAACGTTCTGTTTCTTAAATTAGTGGGGAAATGTTAAATAAACATAAAAAACCAAGCTAAGACATTTCCATTAAGATGAAATCTTGTGTAAAGCCACACTACTTAAGGAAAGAAGAAAGGCTACTTACACTTTTTCAGTCTTAGCAAGGGCAAGGGGAATCTGATAAAAAGTTGCTGCTGGATTAGTCTCCCATGCTCATCCCTTTTAATGTCACAGCAGTTATGAACACAGTCACACATATGATTGAGGTAGATACTACAATGGCGATTGGTAAACTCATAAAAAATCCCTCCTTTAAAGTATTGTTACGTTGCTAAGATCAACCTTAGCTCCAATTAAAAAGTTGTAAGTAAGTTTATCCATTGACGCACCTTCAAAGTCGATTTTCTTTAAATCAGACGTTCGAAATTGAACATTCTTGAGTGTTGCGTCGCGAAATGATGCTTTCTTCAATGTTGAGCCCTCAAAAATGGTTTGGTTAAATGTTTCCCCATCAAAGATAAGACCAGCTAAATTACAGCTTTTAAAGTGGGTTTTGTTATAGTTACTATTTTTAAAAATGACTCCCTTTAAGTTTGAACTTTTAAATAGGGTACTCGTTAAATTGACGTTTTCAAAGATACAATTATTTAAGTTACTGCTTTTAAATGTGCTGTTCGTTAGGTCGGAATGGCTGAAATCAGAACGGGTTAAATCGCAGGAATTAAATTTTCCATCATGCACCGAAACCGAGCGGAAGTCGGAATCCAATAAGCGTTGCCTAGAATAGTCCATGTTTATCGCCTGTTCAAGCTCACTGTATTGGAGATTAAATGCTTCTAGGAGCTCTGACACTTCTCCAATTGAATCCACCGTTAATCTATAAGCCTCCTGCTCACTAGAACCTTTTTGTTTATAGTCATTATATTTCTCTATTAAGTTTTGCAGCAGTTCTTCTTCCAGTTCCTTTGCTGTTTTGGCATTTTGATACGGAGCAAAAATGCTGTGAACATGTGCATTTAGTTTTTCAATCACATTTTTTCTTCCTTTCTACAAGAGGCGTTCAAGTATTTGCTTGGCTTGCTCCCAGTTATTTTTGTTTTGCGTATATGTGTCTTCTCCGATTGGGGTGATTTTATAATATTTTCTTCTGCCACCTTGTGTAGCATCTCCCCAATAGGAGATGATGCATTCGTCTTTTTCAAGACGTTTTAAGCTGGAATACATCGTTGCTTCCTTTATTTCGTACTGCTCATTTGAACTCACATATATCAATTTACTAATTTCATAACCATATTTATCGCCACTTTGCAGGAGTTTTAAAATCATCGTATCAACATGTCCGCGTAGCAGGTCAGAGGATAGTTTTCGTTGAACCAAATCCTCACCTCCTTTGGTATACCTTATAACATATTACTATGACAGTCAAGGTAATGTTATTCATTAGGGGGAGCATAAGAATTTTAGGTCATTTAGTACGCAAGAAAAAAACCTTTTATATAAGAAAAATGACCCTGAAATTGATCCGGAATCATCTACTTATTAGCTATTGGTGTTTTTTTCTTAGCTTTGTGAGTTGAAAATTGTTTTTACTACACTTTGTCGAGAAAAACAGTTGGTGTAATAAGGGGTATTTGTAACTTTAATGCATACTTGGAAGGAATTTATTATGATCTATAGAAGTAGTGTTAAGGGATATCTAGGAGGGGAGAATTTGAATAATTCTTGGAATAAAGTGATATATAAGATTTGGTCTCCAATTTATGACGAAATTTTCAATTCATATCTCTTTTTAAATGCCAGAAGAAGAATATTTGAAGAGATATCGTTTAATAGCAGAGAAAAGGTTCTGTTTGTGGGCGTAGGAACGGGGGCCGACTTAGAGTTAATCAAGCACTTTGACTTAGAGATAACAGCAATAGATCTCTCAACTGATATGCTTAAAAAAGCAATGGAGAAATATGAAAATACCTCTATCACGTTTTTAGAAATGGATGCACAAAATATGGAATTCAACAATGAATCGTTTGATTATATAGTTGGAAGTTTGGTCCTTTCTGTAGTGCCTGATGCAAATAAATGTTTTCAAGAAATGATTAGGGTTTTAAAACAAGATGGGAAAATAATTATATTCGATAAGTTTATCTCTAAAAATAAACAGCTATCATTACCGAAGAAGCTTCTTAGACCTTTTATTAGAGTTTTAGGTACAGATATTGGCTTGCGGTTTGAAGACTTGTATCCTAGACATGGTAAAAATCTAAAAATCGTAGAAGATCAATCGATTATGATGAATGGAATGTATAGAAAGATAATAATTTGTAAATGAAGATGACGTGCCTAACTAAGGAGTAGGAAACAATGAATAAGGGTCTTTATGAAGCACACCTACCAGTGAGTAATCTTGCTAATTCAATTGAGTTTTATAAAAAGTTAGAGTTAGAAATAGCCTATCAAATGATACATTAGCTTTCTTCTGGATTGAGAAAGGACACAGCTGGTTAGGATTATGGGAAACAGATAAAGTAGACACACCATATCACCCTTCTTTAAGGCATATTGCGTTAAATATAGATATAAAAGATGTCGAGAATGCAAAGGATTGGCTTGAAGGAAAGGGAATACAAATAAAGATTGCGTTTGGATTTCCTCCTGAAAAGCAACCACTTATTCTTCCTATAACCCTCAAGCTCACGCTGCTATTTATTTTCAAGATCCTGAAGGTAATTCCCTTAAATGAATTACTCCCTTAAGATTGGACTTTGAGGAATACTTTGAAATGATGTCATTAGAAGATTGGGATACAAGATAGTTTGTCGGTGAAAAGATATAAATGGTAACGATTGCAAGTATGCATTTGTGAGGGGAAGTACTAGTTGTTTGTTGGAATACCTATCTTATTTGTTTTGTTTATAGCTACGAATACAATTGAGAAGACGTTAAAACCGGTAGAAAAGCAAAATAAACTGGTTATAGAGCTTTTGGAAAAAATACGAGATAAATAGAAGAACGCGGAATAACATCACTAAATTGGTGGTTGTATGTTTCAGAAGTGGCTTGGAAGAAGTCAAATACGAAACCCAAACGAGATACTTTCCAGCTGGGTACTTATTTACAGAACTAATTATATCAAGAAAAGGCAGCAACAAAGCACTTTGTTAATCAGCTTAACAACAAAGAATATTACTCCACCAGTGAATAGGGTTAATAAGAAAAACAAAATAAGCCTGTACCCATTTAATAATTCCAACTACTTAGACTTATTAGCGAACATGTTTGTTTACTTTTCTTTTAGCCACTTTTTTATCATTGTGTATTCTCCAATTAAAATACCTACTAGAAAGAAAGTAACACCTGTAAAATGATCTGGGTTTTTAAATGAAATTTCACAAATTGTTATACCAATAAGAAATCCTAAAAGAATAACAATATATGATTTAGATCTAAATTTAAGATAATTCAACATAATAGGCCCATTTCTTATTTTTTATAGTCATTGTTTTATATAATAATACATGAATATTTTAATTTTTGTAATATAAATATAAATCAGAAAATTATCCGATATATAATTATAAACATGCAAAATGTTGATAATCTTGAAGAAGAGATTAGAAAGTTAATCACAGATCGCATTTTACAAATGCTTAATTCGGCTTGCCAAAAATCCAATTGCATCACAAGGAACTCTTAAAGAGTTAATAAAATGGAGTTGAAAATATATGAATTATAGTGAAGTTATTAACCCTGATAATTGGATTGGCGGTTTCTATGAACTATCAATTGAGTATCACCCAGTTGGAGATAATAAAAGATTGAATGACGCTCTTGTTTCATTGCAGAAAAGCAAATTTTTCAACGGGATTTGGAAAGAACGGCAGGACTTTCAAACGCATTCAATTTCTTTACCAATAAAAATAGAAGATGACAGTGTGAATCATTTTTATGGAACACTATTTATATCTGATGGAAATACTTTGCCCTGTGCAATCACTATCACCAGAATCGATGGCGAATCTGATTGGTTAGATATATCAATACCACAAGCAATATTCGAGCAGATATATCCTTATAAATATCCGCTTACAAAAGAACTTAACCCCTGGTTAAATAAAGTTGATGAGATATTTATAAAAATAGCAGAAAACATATATAATCAATCATCTTTTGTCTTAGCAATGATAGGGGAAGAAATTTCAGGTGATACAAACCAAGAAAACATTACCGCTGAATACTTAGAAAAAACAACTTGTATTCTACCCATTCATTTACAGAACCGTCTTGAAGTTCAAGAAAAAGGGGAAGAGCTGTCAAATCGACTTAGGTTGTTCTAAGTTGTCTAGCTAACTCTGATTCTAATCAAAAATAACTTCAGGTGAATAAATTTTTTGGAATTCAGTACAATTAGTTGGAAGGATTTAATTGAAAAGAGGGGATATTTTGTCTGAAACGATTTATAACTATGAAGATTTATTAGAAATGCTGGACTCGTTATTGCGTGAACCAACTAAATTCTGGAATGATTTTTATGAAGATCGTGAAAAGGAGATTCCCTTTTTTGAAAACCTACCAGACGAGAATTTAGTTAATTATTTTGACAGAGAGTTACTTGGTTCAGGGGAGGTTCTTGAACTTGGATGTGGTCCTGGAAGGAATGCCATTTATTTTGCTCAAAAGGGCTGCTCAGTTGATGCTGTTGACGTTTCAAAAGAAGCTCTTGAATGGGGAAAAGAGTGGGCAACAGAAAAGAAAGTGAACATCAATTTTATTCAAAAAAACATTTTTGACTTAGAAATTGAAGAAGGAAAATATGACACCGTCTATGATTCAGGTTGCTTTCATCATATTGCTCCACATAGAAGAATGAATTATATAGAAATGGTGAAAAAGGCGTTAAAGCCTAAGGGTTTCTATGCGATTACTTGTTTTGTTCAAGGAGGAATATTAGGTGGTGCAGATATTTCAGATTGGGAAGTATATAGATTAGGAAGTCTTAGAGGCGGGTTAGGTTTTACTGAGGAAAAACTAAGAACGATTTTCAAGGATTTTGAAGAGATAGAAATACGTAAAATGAAGGAATTTAAGCGGTCTAATGAAGTCTTTGGGGTATCTGGTTTATGGACTGCTTTATTTAGGAAAAAGTAATTTTTGTGAACTAGACCCTGCAATGTTCAGTGAAGTTCTAGAGAGGTTTACTGAAGCTACCAATAGATATTCTAATGAAATAATGAAAGCTCAACAGGAAACGATTAATGAATTAGGCTCTCCTGTCATATCACTAAACGATAACACCACGTTACTTCCCCTTATTGGTGATATTGACACAATGAGAGGGATGTTCTTGCTTGATAACAGGTTACAAAAATGTGCAGAAAAAAATGTTACTAGGCTTTTTATAGACTTATCAGGTGTTCATGCAATCGACAGTGTATCTGCTCAACAACTGTCAAAATTGATTGAATCCTTACATCTAAATGGGGTTGATACAACTCTTTCGGGACTTCGTCCAGACATAGCTATTACTGCTGTGCAACTTCAACTGCCTTTTGATAAAGTAACGATAAAATCCACTCTGGCCCAAGCGATTCATACAAATGAATAAACTATCTACAGGCTGGGACACAAGGCCATAAAGCTAAAAATGGTTTAACTGGGGGAATTCTTACGTGAATGGTAAGGAAGTATTAAGGAGATTTGGTTTTCATGTAGAAGAGAAAAATAGATTGAGGACGGTGGACCATTGGATAAACAAGTAACATATGATAATGAAGCAGAAAGGGGCTATATTTACTTGGCTGAACCATATAAATACAAAATTTCAAATACGGATGAGCTCCCACAAAATAATGATATAATGCTGGATTTTGGTAACGACCTTCCGATCATCGGAATTGAATTAGCAGGAGATACTGTGATAAAAGTCCAGATCATGAGCTTTTTTACTCTTTCAGATTGAATGATAAATCAGTAAAACAGTCAGTTACTCATCCAGATACTGCGAAAATAGTGTTTCTCTTTTCGGATGCTGACTGTTTAGATTTTATAGGGATTGATATATATGACACGAAGTCATACGATGAGTCATTCTTAATTGGCCGATAAGCCCAATCTTTTTTAGGTCATCTCGTCCAGCGAAAGCCGGAACCGATGAGAGGGTATCCTGCTCCTTGATTAGGGACCTAGGTTATTCAATATTTGCAAACACGGCTAGATCTTCTTTATTACCAACCACTAAAAGCATATCTTTTTCAAGGATATTCTGATCAGGTGACGGAGCTATGATAATTTCTCCATTACTCACGATGGCAATTACACTGATATTATATTTCGCACGTAAATCAAGCTCTCTGAGACTTTTTCCTGTCATGCTTATGGGTATAATGATTTCCTCGATATTGTATTCTTTTGAGAGTTCTATATAGTTCAGCATGTTGGGTGATAGGAGTTGATTAGCGACCCGTTCACCCATATCTCTTTCAGGGTAGATAACCCAGTCAGCACCAACTTTAGCGAGCACTTGACCGTGATGTTTATTTAGAGCTTTTGCTATTACCTTTTTCACTCCTAGTTCCTTTAAAAGCAATGTAGTTAAAATGCTTGACTGCATATCATTTCCGATGGCTACGATGACACAATCAAAATTACGGATACCAATGGATTTTAGTGCCTCTTCTTCGGTAGTATCAGCCATAACTGCATGAGTTACACTTAATTCTGCATTCTCGACTCTTTCCTCGCTTACATCAATACCCAAGACTTCTTGTCCGGCTGTATATAATCTATGAGCTACACTCGTTCCGAATCTTCCTAAACCGATAACGGCATATTGTCGTTTTCCCATCTTTAACACTCCCTCATTAATGATTAACCAATCATGATTTTGCCTTTTGGACGGCGGAATGGATCTGGTTTACGTCTCATTGCGATAGCAAAAGCAAAAGTCAAAGGTCCAACCCGGCCCGCAAACATTGTGAAAATTATGAGCATCCGACCAATGGGGGATAATTCRGGGGTTAATCCCATTGAGAGACCCACGGTAGCAAATGCTGAAGTGGCTTCAAATAAAACCGTCAAGAAATCACTTCCGGTTTCTGTAATAGTCAGCAGAATGGTGATGGTTGAAACGATAAATAACCCTATGAAAGTAACGGATAATGCTTTAAATATCGTTTCATTCACAATGCGGTACCGAAACAATACCACATCTTCTTTTCCTTTAATCTGTGACCAAACCGTTCCAATCAGCGTGGCTAATGTGGTGGTTTTAATCCCGCCGCCAGTCGATCCCGGTGAAGCCCCAACAAACATCAAGAAAATGATAAGCAGCAATGTGGGTTGTGTTAAATCAGGGATATTCAATGTATTAGAACCTGCTGTCCTCGGAGTAACGGATTGAAACAAAGAAGCCAACGTTTTCCCCATGAAAGATAAAGGCTGCAATGTTTTGGCATTTCCAAATTCAAATATAAAGATTAAAATGGCCCCTCCAATTGTAAGGATTAAGCTAGCCATCAGTACAACCTTCGTATGTACAGACAAACGATGGGTAACACGGTATTCGTAAATTTCATTCATCACGATAAATCCTATTCCGCCTAATGTGATCAGGGAAGCGACTGTAAGGGTTACGAAAGGATCTGATACATAAGGAGTCAAACTCCTGAATTCTCCCATTAAATCAAAGCCGGCATTATTGAAGTTCGATATGGAATGAAAAACCCCGTAATAGATTGCTTTGCCGATTGGCATRTCAAAAGAAAAGCGAATCGATAAGATAAGGGCACCCATGCCTTCAATGATGGCCGTGAAAATTAAAAGCCGTTTTACTAACTTGACTACACCTGCCATGGATAGATTATTTAAGGACTCCTGCAAGAGTAACCTGCCTTTTAAAGAAATCCTTTTGCCTAATAGGAAAAAGAAAAACGTCGCAAATGACATAAACCCCAACCCGCCTATTTGAATGAGTGATAAAATGACTAGCTCTCCAAATTTAGTAAAAGTGGTTCCCGTATCCACTACGACAAGTCCTGTTACACATGTAGCAGAGGTTGAGGTAAATAAAGCATTTAGAAAAGAAAGACCATTCCCATTTTCAGTGGAAATCGGCAGGGTTAATAAATAGGCTCCAACAAGTATCAGGAAGGCAAAGCCAAGTACAAGAATTTTTGGCGGATCTAACAAATCTTTTGCTTTTATCAAAATGATCATCCTTACCTGTAAATTAGTAAGCTACAATAATAACAAAACGAAATATACCTCTCTGATGTTTCCATCAGGAAATCGTTATCCAGTGGTAGGGTTAGTATTTCGCTTGTATTTCATTCTATTCGTACAACCAATGGACCAAGTTACTTTTCCTGTACATGAAGCCATTTGGCACAAGCCTCTTTATGTGTGATAAAGGTATTTATTATCCTTAATCCCTAATTGAGTCGAGCTTAGGAAATTCTCTTTGGAAAATCCCTTTTTAATGCATAATAAAAAGACCTACGTAAACATCTGGCTGCTATTTTGCCACAAAAACAAAATAGCCCCTGAAATCGGCGGTCTTATGACCTCCTTCGCTTTAGCCGACGAAGTTAGCTGACGGGTAGGATGGCGAAAGAGCTGATCTCATCCCTTCTGCATGGCAGAATTAACCCCAAATGATTGGGTCCTCCGTACTCAATTTCCTTGAGTTTAGGCCGAAATGTATTAAATTGATAAACGTATTCTACTCCCATCATTTACTAGTTGTAAACCCCTAAATTGTAAAAAAATATTGCTAGAACAAAACAGAAAATTTACGTTTTATTTACATATTAAAAACTTATTGACAAAAATTAGTTGGGACATTATGATAGGTTCGATAAATTTGAAAAATGACACCAGTAATTTTATACATCATTTCTTGAAGCGTATGTCATTGCGAATCTATGTTTCTAATATATATATGGTATTTCCTTTTGGAATTAGATACAGAAAAGCTCAAATTTCATTGCATTCGAATTTTGAAATTTTAATACATTATATAAAAAAGGCGGGCAAGTATGGAGAAGACGTTTAATAGATATGTTGTTAACGCTACAGGTAAAGGTGGACAGACGTATTTAACTCAATGCCAGGATAAAGATGCACTAAGGAAATGGATAGCCGATCATGAGGATCAAATAATAATGAATGAGTTAAGGATAACAGATAAGAAAAAGAATCCATTGATAAATTTTTTTTTCAAAGGTAATATCATCTGAATCCAGAGGTCCTTATTAACTGGATCATGCGAATAAATAATTGAACATTAAAAGATAGTAGAGGGTCAAGTATATTGAATAATTAATTCACTCATCATTTCCTTTTGCAGCATTTCAACTATGTAATTCCTGAGTTAATCACGCAACCTGAAGCTTAAACATCCATAATGCGTTTTTATTTTCAAACTCATTTTATATTGAATGAGTTTTTTTTGCGTGTATATTGTTGGGATGGAAATACTCCAAAAAGCTTAAAAGAGTTGGATGTAATAGAAAGTGTTTTCGAAAATGGCTCTAAAAGAAACGAGTGAAAAATCCTGGAAGACTGAAAACCGATGAGGAAAAAGTTATGCCTTATATCATATGGATCAAAGGATATTTCTGCATTCGTTCGGATAGTTGGTTTATGCAAACTTACCATGAAAATGTAATGCAATATATGAGGAAGTTAGAGTATATGTCAGTATTATTCAAAGAGTTCATTGTGGAGTACCCGGTACGCCCCTAGAACCATTTTATTTATAGCATCATAAAAGGACACTTTTACAAACTTTAAATAAATTGCTACTAACATTTTGAATAGATCATTAGGTCCTATGTAAAGAAGATGTTTAGACATTCTTAGTCTAAACATCTTCTTTTAATCTTTTCATTTTTCACATCCATAGAGGATAAGAAGGTTTAATCGTATTCGTGAGAAACCTCGCCCTTGATTATTCTCTAATACATGGGGGGGAACCTCCATGACACATGTGGTAATACTGGGGCGACAATACTTTTACTTAATATCCATTTTTTAGATAGTTTGTTGTTTGGAAGTTATTGACTTTTTGTTCGTTTACTCCAATAATAGTCTTAAATACATCTATATTCAATGTCCTAAATGGTAATAAACTTAGGACTCTATGAAATTTTTTAGGAAACATGAGAAGTCCCTATGTAAACAGCTGATTTTACCTTTTTTTCTGTTTTATTTTGGCAAATCATTTACTTCATATGCTACTTGTATTCCAGATTCAATCGCCCCTTGCATCCAACCGTGGGTAAGTGTAGTATGTTCACCGGCAAAGTGCACTCTTCCTTCAGGTATAGAGATATAAGGATAAAGCTCGGTTTCCTGACCCGGTTCAAAGGCAGTGAAAGCTCCGCAAGAATATTCATTATCTACCCAACTAAAGGAAGTTCCTGAAACAAACTCAGAATAGACTTGGTTACCGTAAATTTCAGCTAAGTTCTTTAAAGCATATTGAATGCGATCTTTCTTTGATAAACCGTTCCATGTTAAAGCTTCATCCGCCCATGTATAACTTGCCAAAACCACAGCAGGTCCTTTTGTACCAATCCCCTGACTTGGGTAATAAGTGAATCGAATCGGAAGGTCAGTTATGGATTTACCACCATATTGATGATGCCTTTCCCAAAATCTGCTTTTAAACTCGATTCCGATTTTGGTAGCTTCCATATAGTTGAGCTCACGAATCGCTCTCCGTTTATAATAGGAAAAAGAATGGTATGGTTCAACTTCCACAAATCGTAACAGTGAAAAGGGGATAGTTATGATGGCAAGATCACCAGTTATAGTGGAATGCTCTAAGGTGTGCTGATGAGTGGAATGGATGGTTACACGGTTGTTATGTTGAACAATTTTAGTCATCCTTTGATAGAACATAATGACATCTTTTAATTGCGGCAGAAATGCCCTTGGAAGCAGATCCATACCACCGGTTATCTCATAGAAACGATTTGCTCCGAAGGACGCCGCTTCTCGTAAAACTTCAACAAATGACATCCCCATATATGCTTCGTAGTCAAGGAGTAAACCTATCATATCGACCGCGCCATCTGAAAAAGTCGTAGCATATTGATAATGGTAAGTGTTTAAGAAAGTACCTAGTGAGTAGTTTTTAAATTCTTTTTCTACGAGATCCCAATTTCTCTTTGGATCTTGTTTAATAAAATCGAGAATTGGCTGTGTAGCTAAATTCACCAGCATCTCTGCGCTTTTACCTCTTTCATTCGGGGCAACGGGAAAGTTGAGAATACCAGGAGACCGTTCAAAGATGTTAAGACGTGTTTTAATACCATTGAGATAAAGAATATCCATTGGAGTTCGGTTAATAAACTGGTTTACGGTTAGTCCAAATTTTTTAATATACTCTAATGTCAAAAAATGACCTTCAGGAATACGCATTGGACCTAGGTTTAAATAAAGCCCATTGCTAAAGGGAGAGTGTATTGTATAGGTGCGTCCGCCCACCCTGTTGTTTGCTTCAAGGATGGTGACGTTGTGCCCTGCCTCCTTCAATAGAGAAGATGCAACCAGTCCTGCTAGTCCTGCGCCCACAATAGTAATATTCTTGGGAACTTGCGACTTTTTAAGACCATTTTTAATAATGCTAATCATTTGTTGAGTCGTTAACTGATTATTAGGCATATCTTCGCCCCTAGTGAAAAAGATTTATTACATTGTATTCACTAGCAGAGATGCATATGTATTCAAGAGTTAATCAGATGATATTTATAGATAATAATCAGGATAAAAAACGGGTATTATCTAAATAAAAAACAAAGAAGCAGAATCAATTAGTACATTGGTAGTTTTATAAATCTGTTATGTCAGCTGCCTTTTCATTTTCTTTTACTTTAAGGTAATGGAGAATGATATCTTCCAGGGTCAAGCATTTCGGATGCAAGGCTCTGTATGTTTTCTGCAGGGATACTAGAACTTTCTTCAGTACTTTTCAATAAGGATGTGGGGTATTGGTTTTTGCTTTATTTATTTGTATGAAAACAAAAGGGGGATTATCAAGTGAAGGGATTTGAATTTTTCAGAATGCCACAGACTATTATATATGGCCGGCAATCTTTTGAGAAAGTGGGAGCGGAAGCGGCATTATGTGGGAAGAAAGCACTCATTATAAGTGATAAGGTAATGAGCCGACTCGGTTGCGTCAATCAATGTTGTCAGTATCTTCATGACAACGGAGTAGCAAGTGCAGTTTATCTTGGAGTTGATTCAGAACCAACAGACCAATATGTGGAAGAATCATTAGAACTTTTTGAAAAGGAGTCATGTGATCTAATCATTTCCCTTGGTGGAGGAAGCTGTATTGATACTGGGAAAGCAATTGCTGTCCTTGCCACGAATGGTGGATATATTGGAGAATATATGGGTGGAAGAAAAATAGCGGACAAAGCGGCAATACCGCACATTGCTATTCCAACAACTGCTGGAACGGGTTCAGAAGCGACGGATGCTACTGTTATTACTAACACCGATGATGATGTGAAGATGATGATTAAACAGCCGAATTTTATGCCTTTAGTCGCCATTGTCGATCCGTTGCTGACAGTTTCTTCTCCACCACATATAACAGCTGCGACGGGTGTGGATGCATTAAGTCATGCGGTTGAGGCCTATTTATCAAAACGGTCTCACCCAATGACAGACACAATGGCTCTGTCCGCGATGAGATTGATTGTGGAGAATATTGAAAACGCTTACGATGATGGGGATAACATAGATGCCCGTGAAAAGATGTCATTAGGAGCCCTTCAAGCAGGGATAGCATTCTCGAATTCTTCCGTTTGTTTGGTTCATGGAATGTCGAGACCAATTGGAGCTTTGTTCCATGTACCTCATGGATACTCGAATGCCATGCTATTGCCAGCGGTATTGGAATTCAGCAAGGAAGCCTGTATGGAGCGGTTGGCGGATTTGGGGAGAATTTTTAAAACTGAATATAAAAACCTTTCTATAGAAAGGGCAGCTTTGGTTGCGGTAGAATCTGTTAAGGCACTTTGCCAAAAGCTGAACATTCCTAATCTCGAAGGATGGGGAATAGAAGAGGAGAAATTTAATCTCTCAGTCAGTAAAATGGCAAGAGACGCCATAGATAGCGGGAGCCCTGCTAATAACCCGAGGGTCCCAACTAAACAAGAATTAGAAGAGTTGTATCATACTTGTTATCATTATAAGTTTGCTACTGAAGATAAAGTACAGGGGTGAATATGTGGAGACTTCAATTTTAAAATACCTCATAACTTAGTTAGTGCCAAGCATACTTGCTGAGATAAGTATGAATTCTTTCTTTAATCACTATCCCACAGGTGGTGGGGCAGAGTCTGGTTTAACGTTCCGATTCTTTTGGGTATCTATGTTGGGCGAAGTAGAATTGGTTAGAGGACATGGTGATTATTTGCATGAAATTCTTGATCAATAAAACAAGTTGTTGTCCATTGCGTTTATCAAGATAGAATGCCACCAATTAGGTGGCATTTTACATGTATATCTATTTATACCATTCTGATGTATTATACTTTTTTAACCATGATCTTTTCTTTGTTAATATCTAATTCACCATTGAATGTAAAGTTGAATTTCTTATACAAGTGAAGTGCAGCTTGATTATCTTCAATTACACTTAAATAGATTTCATTACAATTATATTCTTTAGTTAATCGTTGTATTAAAGCTTTTAACATGATACTTCCAAGCCCAAGACCTTGATATCTAGCATCAATTAAAAAACGATCTAACCACACTCTTCCATTTTCCCCTTCCTCGGGAAAAAATCCATACATAGCAAAACCGACCAAGCTATTGTCTGAATAAAGTCCCACTGGCTTATAATATTTACACTCCATGGCTTCTTCTAAACATTGTTCTGTCGTTTCAATAAACGATTTTTGCATTGTGTTTATTCCCAATTTTAAAATATCATTTACATTTTCGTTCGTGACTTCATTAATAGTGATGGTCATAATATTAATCCTTCCTCATTTTCCCTCATGTTTAGCCGTTTTGTTAACATGATATACTAATAGCCTAAGGTATATGGTTACCATATAGTCAAGGGAGAGATTGTATTGGTCGATGGAAATTTAGGCAAATATTTTACTACTGGAGAATTCGCCAAACTATGTAATGTAAAAAAACAAACGCTAATTCACTATGATGAGATTGGGCTTTTTTCTCCCGATATAAAAAATGAAAAGGGCTATCGGTATTACTCCTATCAACAATTTGAAGTTTTTTCTGTTATCACACTTTTAAAAGAAGTTAAAATGCCCTTGAAAGAGATTAAATGGTTTCTTACTAACAGATCACCTATAGAATTAATTAACCTTTTTAAAGAAAAATCCATAGAATTAGAAAAAAAAATAGATAATCTTTATCGAATACAGAAGATTATTGAAACGAAAATATCCCTCACTGAAAAAGCGATACGTATTGATTATTCTCAAATCACATTAGAATTTCAGGAGGAAGAACACCTTTTCCTTAGTGACTCCATCTTGAATTCTTCTGATGCTGATTTTTTAAGATCAACATCTAAATTTATCGATTACTGTAATAGAAATAAGTTTTATACGGGTTTCCCTATTGGGGCCATGATAAACAAAGAAAAGATCGTTCAAGGAGACCATGATAACTATTCATATTTGTACACGAAAGTTATGGACAATCATGCGAGCTCTTTTACATATGTAAAGCCCAAGGGACAATATATTGTTGCCTATCATAAAGGGAGTTATAAGAGTATTTCCGAAACATATGAAAAAATAGTAAACTTTATGCAAAGTCAAAACTTGAACCTCAAAACGTTTTCATACGAAGAGTATATGTTAGATGAAGTCTCAGTAAAGGGTTACGAAAATTACCTAACGAAAATAATAGTAGAAGTAGGATGAGGGAAGGTTTTTTGCCACATATACGTTATTCAGGAAGATGATTTAGTGGGGATGTACAAGCTCGAAATTAAAAGAACGGAATTTCTACATGAACAGTAAGGAAATTTGCGGAGGGTTATATATGAAAAAGTTAGTTTTATGTATTGTTGCTATTTTTCTTATTGTCTTTTTATATTTTGACTATATAGCTCAAAGTGACAAAAAGAACAACAGAATGGATCTTAACGTCAAACAATCCATTGAACATCAATTAAAAACCAAAGACTACGAGAGTTTTACTTATAAAATTACCAATAATACAAATGAAAATTTTAATCTGCTATTTGGCACAGGTAATGAAATAGACGTAGAATTCCACACATTAACTGATAGTCCAATTGAAGAGGGCAATATTATTACTATTGAATCTCAACCGACCGAAAAACACAAAAAAGAATTTAATAAAGGAGATACTTGGGAGTATACAATAAAGGTTAATTCGAAGTTACTTTCAAAAGGTGACTATCAATTAACTGCTCAATTTATACCAAGTAATGCGCTTACTCTTGATAAAGTTGAGCAGATAATAACTTACCCTTAATGTGACTCGGTCAAGAAGACAGGAGTTAAATAGACAACCTAGTAATTTAGCGAATAGAGAAGGCCTTTTTATGTCAGATAATAGCCATAATATGTTCTCCGCATTTCTAACTTCTATTGCGAAGCTCCTTCCTTTTATTTAATTGGTTGTTTACTATCATACATTCATATTAGCGACTCTTAGTATACTAAGAGTTTTCTATATAAACKGAAAAAGAGAGAGAATTTTATGTTCTGTCTCTTTTTCATATAGTTTGTTGACGCCTTGTACAAGATGTCCTAGGATAAAAAGATATGAGTTATTTTTGGAAAGAAATAGAAGGGGGAGAAAAATACATGTCACTAAAATCGATTATTCTTTCCCTTTTGTTATCGCAAGCTTTGTTTTTGTGTGGGCTGTCTGTTTTTCTTCAGCTCCTTTTATATTTGAATCCTTTGGTTATCGTGGTTGTGTGGGTTTGTATCTTGGTTGTTGTCTCGATGCTGGTTCTTTTGTTTCGAGGTGAAACGATCATGCTTCCTCGGTTTTGGTGGCAGGCAGGTATGATTGGATACAGTTTTTCATTATTGGTTTTGCTGTTCTTTCGACCGAATGGGCAGGATTATTCGTATAATTTTATCCCTTTTTCTACGATTCTTTCTTATTTGTCGAACGAAACTAACTGGCTTGTGTCTTTTTATAACCTTAGCGCCAATGTAGGATTGTTTATTCCATTTGGGCTGTACTTGATGTCCAGGGAGGGGAAAGAGTTGTCCTCTTTTCGGAAATTTCTTTATCCATTTTTCTCGATCTTGAGCATTGAAATCTGTCAGTATGTTTTTCGACGAGGAAGTTTGGATGTTGATGACCTTATATTGAATATGATTGGCGTTTACCTGGGTTATATCCTGTATCCATTGTTTACAAAAGTGGTTGCGTTCCGTTCAGGAAAAATGAAAAGGATAATATGATTTTGTGAAGAATTAAAAAGTTGATGGAGATATTGAATTTGGGCATTACAAATAAGATAAATGAGAGGGTGTATCCTATGTATAGCAATTTAGCAGAGTTAACAAGCCATCCAGTGTTTCATTACTTTGCGGAGATATCCAATATCCCAAGAGGGTCAGGTAATGAGAAAGAGATTAGTGACTATCTGGTTCGCTTTGCAAGAGATCGAAACCTTGAGGTAGTACAGGATAACACATTAAATGTCATAATAAAAAAACCCGCTACAGCTGGTTATAATAGTGCGCCCACCGTAATTATCCAGGGGCATATGGATATGGTTTGCGAAAAGAATAAGGATACTATTCATGATTTTGAGAAAGATCCTCTTCAATTAAGGATTGTAGGGGACATGTTGTATGCTACGGGTACAACATTAGGGGCGGATAACGGAATTGCAGTTGCTTATGCTTTAGCTTTATTAGATTCAAATGATATTCCGCATCCTTCTCTTGAAGTAGTTATCACTACTGAAGAAGAAACGACAATGAACGGCGCACTTGCTGTTGATGCATCTCACTTTGAGGGTAAAATTTTGATTAATATTGATTCAGAAGAAGATGGGAAGCTGCTAGTTAGCAGTGCAGGAGGAATACGCGTTAGGCAAATCCTTCCTATTATATGGGAACCTGCGTCAAATACTGAAGTAACATACTGTATCAGTATTAGAGGGTTAAAAGGCGGTCACTCTGGTATATCAATCAATAAGGAAAGAGGGAATTCCAATAAACTATTGGGTAGATTGTTACAGGATTTAACAACAGAATTCCCTTGCTCTGTACAGCAAATTAGTGGAGGTCTAAAAGGGAATGCGATTCCTCGCGAAGCAGAGGCCAGTGTTCTAATTCATTTAGACGATGTTCAGAAGATTGCTGAGAAAATCCAGCAGTGGGATGAAACGTTTAAAAATGAACTACAATCTTCCGACCCAGAAGTATGGATTGGATTTGAAAAAAGCGATAGCTCCTCTACAAAAGTTTTGTCCAAAGAAACGGTGCGTAAAGCCATTACATCCTTACTGTTAATCCCACATGGTGTTCAGGGGATGAATATGGGAATAGAAGGATTGGTTGAGAGCTCGACGAATTTAGGGGTCGTAACAACAACGAATACAGAAATGAAATTCGAAAGTGAAATCAGAAGTTCGGTCAAAAGCATGAAATACAATATGGTTACTCAGGCAAAAGTGTTAGCGGAAATGCTTGGATGTGAACTATTAATAGATGCGGATTATCCGGAATGGCCATATAATCCTGAATCGAAGCTCAAGAAATTATTTGAACAAACATATAATGAAAAGTATAATAACGAGATTGAAATCATTGCTGTGCATGCAGGGATCGAGTGTGGGGTATTCATAGATAAGATACCAGGATTAGATGCTGTTTCAATCGGGCCGGATATGTTTGCCGTACATACACCTGATGAACACCTAAGTATCCCTTCAGCAATAAATAACTGGGAGTATTTAGTTTATACTTTAAAAAGGATGAAGGACCTTTAAGCAGCTGTTTCTTTGTACGAAAGGAACAACGTAGTAGATGAATAGCCATTCTTCTATGGTGTTCGTCAGCTTAGTTCAATAGTATAAAAAAAGAAAGTACATATCCGATATGTACTTTCTTTAGTATTTGCGATTTTATCGAACAATATCGAAACTGCCAATTGGATGATTAAACTCCTTTAGGTATGGTCTGAAAAATATCCCAAAAAAGAGACTCCTCATGTAGGCAGGTCTCTCATTGTCATGAAGATCCAACTATCTTTTTACCTCTCGGCTGTGTACCATTTGGGTCTGGTTCTTTTGTGATTCCGATTTGATTGAATTGATCATTTAATATAAGCTTGTATGTCAACAATCCTGTGCCAGCTTCATCAGGCTTGAAAGTTCCTGCATTAGCCCGTTCGCCTTTATTCAGCAGCCATACTTGATAAACCTCTGACTCTTTAAGAGTAGGCAAATTCTGAATCTGTACGACTAATCTTCTTTCTTCACCTTGTTGCAAAACATATGCAACTCCGTCAGTATTCATATTTACAGCCGTCTTATCAGCAGGCTGTAAAGAAAGTGTCGTTTCAACCTCTACAGGCAGATTGATAGTTGAGAGTTCTTTTTTTAGTTGCACATTGGAATTTAACAGAACGATGACCAAAACTAGAGTGGCCAGCAAGAGCCCTGAAGTAATAGGAGTAAACTGTTTCCGGAAAAAACTGCTCCATTTCTTCACATTTCGCACAGGAATTTCAGGATTACTCTCAAATACAAAATTCATAACTTCTGATTTTAGGGAAGAAGGGGGGGCAAATTCTTCGAAATCCCACTTCAATGAATTCCAGGCTTCCGTCATTTGATCATACTCCCTGGTGCATTCGGGGCAGTGGATTAAGTGTTCCGCGAATGCCTTTTTTTCTTTTTCTTCCAGCTCATCTGATAAAAATGAAAGCAGGTTATCGCATTCTATACTCATTTACAAATCACCTACTTCCAAATACTTTTTCAACTGCTTGAGAGACTGATGTAGTCTGCTCTTGATGGTTCCAATCGGTTCATTTTCAATTTTGGCAATTTCCGTTAGCGAATAGCCTTTCCAATATAGTAAATCTATTAGTCTTTTTTGCGGCTTGCTTAACTTATTTTTTGCTTTGGCAATTTCACTGTTTATAAGTCCATTTTCTATATCATTATTCGGATCTTCAATATCAATGGGCTTGCTAAAATCCATTTGTTTGTTATTCCGAATATGAATACTGTCTTTACGAACATAATCCACGCATACATTCCGTGTAACAGTCAAAAGCCAATTCACAAAGTTTCCCTTTTCGGGGTTATAACTGCTTTTTGTCGTCCAAAGCTTTAAAAAAACTAACTGCACAATCTCTTTTGTTTTTTCTTCATTTCCATTTGTGAATTTAAAAATAAAGCCATAGATTAATTTAATATACCGGTCATAAAGTTCTTCCAGAGCAGGACGATACTTATTCTTTACTAATGCCATTAATTCTTTATCAAGTTTTTCTTCCAATCGCACCTGCAACTCCTCACCAAGTAAATTTGGAAAACAAACAACAGGAACGATCACTTTTATTTGATCGTTCCCTCTATTTTCTTATTTTGGAAAATCTGTTTCATTATTTACAATATACCAAACATCTTTCACACCTTCACCATTGACATCTCCCTCTTGCTTATCATTTACAAAATAGTAGAGCGGAAATCCTTTGTAAGTTACTTGCTCTGCCCCAGTGTCTTCTCTTTTAATTGTTCCAAAATCTTTTTTGTCAAAGCCCATTGGCACATTGAAATCCTTTGCCATGAACGGCGGCCAATTTTCTAAACATTCACCAGCACAATTGCTTTTTCCTGATTCATCCTTTTTGAAATAGTACAGTGTCATTCCTTTGGAATCAGCCAGGTACTCGCTCGTTGTTCCACTTTCCAATAATTTCAGGCTCTCAGCGGTATCATCAGCTGTGCTATTCACCACTTGATCCTTCTTGATAGGATCTTTACTGTCATTTCCACATGCTCCTAAAACCAACACCATTGTCAAAGTCATTAAAATAAACATCCATTTTTTCATATAATCCCACTCCTCATTTATTTATTTCCATCCCCACTTTTGAAACACTTGATGGGATGCATCAGATTTTAGATAATTAATAAATTGTTCTGCTTCTTTCTTATTGTTGGTTGTGCTTGTTATACTTACAGGAGTTCCTCTATAGAGCTTATCTTCTTCAGGAAGCTGAACCAGTTCTGTCACGTCTGACAGACGGTAATGCCAGGATTCATATGTAATCCAGGCGTCGTATTTAGAATTTGCCTTCCATAAATCGATTGCTTCTGCGCTGGATTTTACTGAAATAGCAATATTGCTACTAATTCCAGGAATAAGTCCTTTTCTTCCTGCTAAATCCTCCCATAGCCCCAGTTGTCCGGCTCCATTAACATCAATAATCTTTACGCCACTCTTCGTTAAGTCCTCCAAAGACTGTATATTCTTGGGGTTCCCTTTTCTAACCAAAATTCCGGCTGCGCGCGAATACAATTCTGTACGGGTTTTTTCATTAATGATACCCGGATGATTAAGCATAAAATCAGTTAGCATATATTCGGACCCTCCGTAAATAATGTCGGCATCCTTTTTGGCTTGATCAATCCATTTTGCTTCGGGACCTGCAGTTACTTCAACTTTTATACCCGTTTCGTTAGTAAACTGATCCGCCAATTCCTTGATTGGTCCAAGAGGTCCACCTGGGCCGTATACTTTTACAACATCGTTGACAGCTAGACTCTGTTTAGAATCCGTTTCGGTTGAAAATCCTAACACGACAATCATTATTGATATCAAACCAACAACAAAAAAAATTTTCTTCACGTCTTTCTTCTCTCCTTTCAGGAAAAATTCTTTGTACTATAGGTAACGAGACAAACCTCAAAACGGTTTGAAAAAAATGTTATTTTTTTTGTATTTATCATTTGAAGCTGAATTGCCCAATAAGTGTTTCTATTATTTTTATAAAGGAGGTCAATAACGAGCAGTTTATGTCGATAC
>NZ_JBFUIB010000038.1:0-25977 GCF_056402095.1 Peribacillus sp. P4_C12 | reverse complement strand
ATAGCCCATTATTATAATTAGCTATCCCTTGATAGGTTTTCCCGTTCAAAACTCCTGAAATAATGTCTGAATCCAAAGTTGTATCCCGAAACGGCTCCCCATATAAAGTCCCTTCACCCTGCTCATTAAATAAATACATTTGATAGTGCAATCCTGCTATATGATTTAAATACGCATCAATATCCTGACCTGGATTTTCTTCATATAAAGAGACGATCTCACCAGCAACTTTGCTTATCTTCTCGCCATTGTGTGGTTTCTGAACCTTATGATAATAGACATTGGAAATTAAAAATGCGATGACACTGGCAAGCACCATAATCAAAATAGTTTGAATAACAATCCTGAAATAGAGTGTTTTCACTTCTTATTGACCTCCAGTTTATAACCTAAGCCACGGACAGTCGTTATCACAAAATCATCGGTACGCCCGGCAAAACGTTCCCTTAACCGTTTAATATGGACATCAACCGTCCGATCATCCCCTTCAAAGTCAGCACCCCACACCAGTTCAATAAGCTGCTCACGTGTAAAGACCTGATCAGGAAAACTCCCCAGCTGAGCTAGTAGCTCAAATTCCTTAAGCGGCAGGAGCAACGTATTCCCCTTTATTCGCACTTCATAACTTTTACGGTCAATAACCGTTTGATTCAAGGAAATCAATTCAGAATTAACCATGCGATACCTGCGCAAAAGAGCTTTAATTCGAAATAATAGCTCTCGGGGTTCAAATGGCTTGACCAGATAATCATCAGTACCAGCAAAGTACCCCTTTTCTTTATCGATAAGTTGATCTTTAGCTGTCAATAAAATAACCGGTAGATCATATTGATCCCGTATTTCCTTACAAAGATCCAGTCCGTTTTTATACGGCATCATAATATCTACAACAGCAAGATGGATTCGTTCTTTCTCTAGTAATGATGAAGCTTCATTTCCATCCTTTGCTTCGAACACCATGTACCCTTCTTTTTCTAAGTGAAATTTTAATAATTCTCTAATATGACGATCATCATCAGCAATTAATATATGTATCAAAGAAACCACATCTCCACTTCATTTAATAACCCTAGCTATTCATACAATAGCAATAATTGAGCATTTAAAACAACAAATACTAATTCGCGCTCTAGAAAACCAGTGGTTACTTTCCTTATAAATTAGTTTGCCAATAATATATAGGCCTATCTAATAAAAATAGCGACGACCAAAGTTTTTAAAACCTTGTCCGCTTTTTTATTAAAGTTAATCTTCATAAACATAAAAAGAAGTAGTAAATTGATTCCCAAATGGCTGGTTAGAAACGCATTGACACTTTTTATTACATAAAAGGGTTTTAAATATTCTGAATATAAATTATAATTGATTTATTTTAAAACATCTAGGAGGTCACTATGGGGTTAGTAGAGAAAATCAGCACATTTGCTGGTAAAACGTTTACCTTATGGGTCATTATTTTCGCAATTATTGCGTATATCATGCCTAATCATTTTATTTGGATTGGAGCCTATATTGTCCCGTTATTAGGAATTGTCATGTTTGGCATGGGACTTACACTATCAGCAGCGGATTTTAAAGAAGTTTTCCGTCGACCGAAAGAAGTAGCACTAGGGGTAGCAGGACACTTTATCATTATGCCATTATTAGCGTTTGCATTAGCAATAGGGTTCGATTTACCGAAAGAAGTGGCTGTTGGTGTTATTTTGGTTGGATGTTGCCCAAGTGGAACAGCTTCAAATGTCATGGTGTTTCTTGCGAGAGGAAATGTTGCGCTTGCAGTTGCCATTGCTTCTGTTTCCACTATTCTAGCACCTATCGTAACCCCCCTGCTTATTCTGCTCTTGGCAAGTAAATGGGTTAATATTAGTATTGGATCATTATTTATTTCTATCATTCAAGTGGTGATTATCCCACTGATGCTTGGATTTGTTGTTAAAAAGTTTTTCGGCAAACAGGCAGAGGTTGGTGCAAAGGCCTTGCCTCTAGTATCTGTCATTTCTATTGTTCTGATCGTATCTGCTGTAGTAGCTGGCAGCCAAGCACAGCTGGCTAAAACAGGATTGCTGATTTTTGCAGTAGTCGTTCTTCATAATGTTCTTGGTTTTTTCCTCGGCTTTTTCTTTGCTCGTTTATGCGGAATGGATTTAGCTAAACAGAAAGCAGTGGCAATGGAGGTTGGCATGCAGAATTCTGGTTTAGGTGTAGCTATAGCAACAGCTCATTTCTCGCCTTTGGCCGCGGTACCTAGTGCCATTTTCAGCGTTTGGCATAATATATCAGGCTCCGTTCTAGCCTTTATTTTCAGTCGCATGAAAGATAAAAAAAATGGAGAGAACGCTAAAAATAATTCGATAAAAATAGGCGCATAATAATGATGTATATGATCCAAAAAACCGATAATCTGGAGGGCTCTTTTGACTCTTTTAATTAAATTAGTGGATTAAGCCGATTGAGTAAATCGGCTTTTTTTATTGTGAATGAACTATCTGCATATTGAAAAGTTAAAGGGGAAATAACAAAAAATTCAAACGTGAAATATTAATGATTGTGGGTTCGATTTATATTGAGATGCATTTTAAGGTATAAGTGATATGCCTTTCCCCTGAGTAAATGAACTTACTGACTTTGTTGGGGGTAATTTTTTGAACTACCTGCTATACTACTAGATAAAAGTAAGACATAAAACTCTTGCTAATGATTTGGATATAGTAATTGAATATCATTTTAAGGATGAGGGAATATAATGTCACCAAAAATAAAATCGTCAAGAAAAATTGCTAGGTATTCACTAATTATCATGGGGTTGGGTTATATTGCAACCACTCCATTTCAAGGTTCATTGCCGCTAGATTTATTACATGGAGGATTTGAGGCTGGTTTAGTTGGCGGATTAGCAGATTGGTTTGCAGTCACTGCATTATTCCGCCATCCGCTTGGATTACCAATCCCCCATACAGCGCTTTTGCCCAACAATCGTAAAAGAATGACAAATGCACTTGTTTCGATGTTAAAAAACGACTGGCTTTCTAAGGAAAGTATTCAGGACAAAGTAAAACATATTCCTTTTACTGAAAAATTGATCCCTATTTTAGTAAAAGAGATACAAAGTGATACTTTTAGAAAAGTCCTGATTAAACTTATCAAGCAAATGATTGGTTATATAGATATTGAAAAGATTACACCTTTCGTTGCAAAAAAAATTAAAGCATCACTTTCTAACATAGACATGAGTAAGATTCTACATTTAGTAAGTTCACAGTTACTTAACGAAGAGTTTGATAAGAAGGCTTTGGATCATGTTTTGAAAAAAGCTGAAGATTGGTTAGGAAAAAAACAAACAAGTCACCAACTAGGCACTGTTTCCATGGATGTACTTAGTAAGATTGAACTGGAAGGTATGCTTCAGTTTGCCGTTAAATCCATTCAAAGTCTACTTAACGAAGAGAAACTTGGGAATATCATACAAAACCTGTTATTAAGTGTCGTAAATAATTTACAAAACGAGGACGAACCAAATAGAGAGGCTTTAATCTTATATATCAGGAAAGAGATACAAGGCATTAACCATAACCGGGAACTGTTAGAAGGAGTTGAAAAATGGAAAAAACAACTTCTAACAAAATGGGAGCCTGAGGCGACAATAACGGGAAGTCTACAACAAATTCAACAAGAAGCATTGGATTTCGTCGAAGATGAACATTTCATGGATACTTATCTGACTCCAATGATTCATCACACACTAGACAATATTAAAGAAAATAGCACCCACATTGATCATTGGATACAGAAACAAATTACTGTTCTCATTGAAAATAATCATACGCAAATCGGCAATCTTGTACAAGAAAATTTAGATAAGCTAGACAACGAAACTCTAATTGATATGATGGAAAATGGTGTAGGAAAAGATTTACAATGGATTCGTGTGAACGGAGCGGTTTGTGGTTTTATAATAGGGATTATCCTAACAGGTATACAAGCTCTACTTAAGCTGGTATAATTCCGGCATCGGCGGCCGATCTTGTAACAGCAGCTTGCTGCTGTTTCAAGATCGAATCCGTTTTACCTGCCTAACATCATACCGCCGTCTGCATATCCACATTGTTCAGCCTTCTTTTTTTACCTATTTCTTCATCTATATTTTCTAACGTGTCTTTTCCTGATCTCGCTATGTCTGTTATTGTAGCTTGAGCATTCTGAACCTGCTTTTGCGCAAATTCTTTACTGTAAGGGATGAGCTTTGTCCCACTTGCTACTTTATCAGCGACCTTCGCAGCACCAGCCACACCACCAATTCCAAGTGCCATCATCAGGCCGTTCTGGCGCTGTTCCTCAGTTAGATGGTTTCCGAACATGTCTTTGCCGGTGACCGCTTCTCCTAGTCCGTTGGCTGCGATGAGTCCGTATATCCTGTATTCGGTTTTCTGGAGGAGGCTAAAGCCTTTTGACACCAGCCATGGTTATGATCCTTTTGACCTTAAATACAAAATAAACCAAATCTTAACTTAAATCAGTTAAGATTTGGTTTATCTACATATTATTTATTATTTCCCCAAAATTAAGTATTTGTTTTTACTTGGCGACAAGTAAATTGTCCATGAACTCTTTAAAATTTCCAGATATCGGTTTGATAAATTCTTTCCTTAACTCGTTATCTTCTTCAAAATAGTCCATGTCACAAAAATATACTTTACCTTCTTGTTCTCTATCTAAAGATAAACAGATTAAACTATTAGCCGGATCTAATCCTATAGGGAGAAAATCTTTTGGTACTATCTTGCTTTCATTATACTTAATGAAATTACTTTCTAGATTTTCATCTATTTCACTTGATAAAGGAAAAAATAGTATAATCGAAGAAGTGATTGTATGATCTTTTGTTTGAAATCTTCTATTTACTGCTTTTCCGCCATTATTAGATAATAAAAACCTACTAAAATCTTTCGGTAGTACTATATTAAATTTTTTCTCAAAATTTTCAAGTTCACTTACCGAAATTTTTTTAAATGTGTATTCAAACTTGTATTCCATTTTATTTTTTGCTCCCCCTCCTACTTTGTATCTTCTAAAGAATACAATTGCTTCAACAAATCATTAAATGTATCACACACTAATAATAACGCTTCCTCTTCATGATTGAGAAAAACTATTTTGGGAGAAGAATGATTATTTCGATAATCAAAGCATAAGTAGTTTCCAAATGGATCTCTAGCAAAAGGCACAATTCCTTTTAACGTTGGACCAGAAAATCTCTCATAAAACATTTCTATATTTATATCATTATCAGTAAAACTAATTAAATCATTAAATACTCCCTGTTGCCCTTCACTGAAATTAAAGATATTAGGTTCTGGAAAACCTCCGTTATATTTCATAACACATATTTTGTAATCATCAGGATATTCTATATCAAACGCTTTTTCAATCGAAGCTATTACACTCTCATCGGGCTTTTCTTCCTCTACAAATAGCCACTTTTTCAATCCCATGTTACCATCTCCAGAATCTCTTTTTTTATAATACCCTTTCTTCCCGATTCACCACCGCCCCATATAGCTCTTCCACCAGTATGTCCGGCTGCTTGGTGTTCAAAACAATCCAAAAATTTGCATTTTACCTGATTCCTGATGATGATGCCAAGTAAGTGTTTTTAGAACTCTACCTTCTTTTAATAATTCATATTCTTTTGCAGTGAACTTTTCAGCTAATTCTGGATTCCTGATTACTTCTTCATATAAGGCTTTAGATAAATACTCAAATTGTACGGCATCTGTTTCTAAATAATATTTTTATGGTAAGAAAATATCATATTTTGAATGAAAAATCGGGAATCCACCTTTGTCATAATTCACTTGATATTCTTTACCGTTTTTGGTTGAAATAAAAGTGTACAGTGTAGTTCCGTCTTCATTACGTTCTTTATATTTATAATTTCTTGGTTGGTTAGGTCTTCTCGCATATGCTGGTAGTTTTCTAGCTGCTTCAACCATCGCATCATCGGCCTTCACTTGGTTTACAGAAGAAAGTCTCTTCACTGCAAACTTCTGTACGATATCCTTAACCGTCGTATTATCAAAAGTGACATGTTTGTAGTTGTTTCCATACGCCGTCGCTAATTCCTCGACCCTAATACGGAGAGGCACTTTCACTTTGCCGATTTCTCTTCCGAAGGCCTGGACCTTCTGAACCTGCTTTTACACAAATTCCTTACTGTAAGGAATGAATTTTGTACCACTTGCTACTTTTTTCTAAGCCGCCTTGCCTAAGTATATCCATATTTTTTCAATAGAATGATTTTAATACCTCACGGCATATTATCTGAGGAACCCAATATGGCTTAAGTTGATTTTTCTCTAGTGAAATTTTTTTTAAAAATTCTTCTGCTAATTCTTTTAATTCGTCTAATAATTGATACTTATCTATCGATACTTGTGTTTCCATTACCCAATCATCGCCTGCTCTCCTCCTATTAATGTTCGCACTCGTATAAAAATTTAACACTTAGTACACTAATTAAATAATCATGATCGTTTTAATCCATGTATGTAAACATGCAAAAAAGCACTCGTCGCCTATAGTAGACAATCAAGTGCTTTAAGTTCATACATGTTCTAAGTTTAGTAATATCTTTTAGTTTTCATAAGTTTGTAAGTTTCATGTTTTTATATTGACAGTATGACATCTTCTTTATTTCTTGACAAGTGTCACGTTTAAACCCATGAGCTTATGCAATCTCGTTAGTTTGGTTGCCGATGACATCTATGAGTGGTCCTATCTAGTCAAATGTCATCTCGCCCTATTCTCGTTCTTATTGCCTTAATATTAAAATAACATTGATACTCCTTGAAGGTATAACCTTCATGAGTCATTAATTCAAATTAGAGCATGTCTTTAACTGTAAACAATTTAAAGGTTATTATTTTTTATCTCCTCAAACCACTCATTAGCAATATGATGGGCCGTTTTAACATCGTCATTAGTATAAATTAAATCATACTTGTATTCAGCTTGAAGCTTGCCACTCTTGGTATCATATATTAATTTCAACTCAGTTGGCAGGTCTCTTTCATATTCTTCGCACAATACTTTGATTTTTTCGACATTATCATTGATGATATCTAATACCATAAACCCTCGTTCTGTAGACACATCATATCTTTCATCCCCATTCTCCAATGCATCATTCAATTTATGAGACTTTACATACTTATTGTTAATCAAATAAAAGAAACTGCTCGAAATAATTCCTTCTTCACATGAAGCATAAACATATACTTTATCAGCTCTATCTTCAACATATTCCATACATATGGATATCATATCTGCTTGCAATTCACTAAATATCTCTTCAAATTCTTTCATACTACTTTTTCACTCCTTTGATTAATTTTTAAGATTTGCAGAACCAAACTCACCATCAATAGTATATCTGACTTTAAATTTCTCTGGACGCATATCGTTCCCAGAGTAAATTATATCAACATCAACTGTTACTTTTTTGGGAGGTGTTTCTTTTAAAGCTGCAGCCCATATTCCTTCAATTTTCTTATATTGCTTCAAATTAACATCAGATAATTGCGAAACCAAATTGTCAATCTTAGGTGAGCCTCCAAACCTATCAGCTGCCAAATGCCCTGCATGGTCTTTACCTTTTACTTTACCTGGTGTATTTTTGCTGTGTGACAATCTGTCTTTTCTCTCTGTTAATTGTAAATTTTCTGTTTCAAATTTTGAAATCCTACCTAAATTATCTGTTTCATATAAGTAATCATACTCTCCAGCTTTATACCTAATATCAGGCTTTAACCTATTTTTTCTACCATTTGTAAACTGTTGCCCTTTGTCGATAAATGTTTTGACTTCACTTACTCCAGAACTACCTTTACCCGTACCCTTAGGAAGATTCTTCCCTGAAACACCCACTACTTTGCTATCCTTCACCGTAAATTTCTGATAGGCTTCCTTAATTGTCTGCTTTTCCATCACAACTTGGCGAAGAGTTGGTCCTCCTACGAGGGAAACTTGTTCCATGCTTATCCGTTTAGGGATTTCTTTTTTACCTATTTCATTACCTATATTTTTTAACGTGGTTTTTCCTGATCTCGCTATGTCTGTTATTGTAGCTTGAACTTTCTGAACCTGCTTTTGGGCAAATTCCTTGCTGTAAGGGATGAATTTTGTACCACTCGCTATTTTATCAGCGACCTTAGCCGCACCTGCAACCCCACCAATTCCAAGTGCCATCATCAGCCCGTTCTGGCGCTGTTCCTCAGTCAATTGGTTTCCGAACATGTCTTTGCCGGTGACCGCTTCGCCGAGGCCGTTGGCAGCGAGGAGTCCGTATATCCCGTATTCGGTTTTCTGGAGGAGGCTAAAGCCTTTTGTTGTTTTATAGGCATCGAGCGCGTGGTTTGCTGCGTTGAGTCCTTTGGCCGTTTTGTATATAGCGCTGCCGCCTTTGATGGCCCGGCCGGCCCAGCCGACGACTGGGATGAATCCAGCGGCGGCCATGGCGCCGGCGGCGATTCGTTCGGCTTCGGACAGCTTGCGGCCCGTTACTGGATCGACTCCGGTTGATGCCCTGATTGAATCATAATATCCCGTGAATTCCCCTGTAAAGGTTTTTGTCGTATCCCAAGCTTTTTCATACCACGGACGGTTTTCGAGTTCTTCCATTTCACGTTCGATTTCCTTGGCTTCGGCTTGTTGCTTTTTGAAGGTCTGATAGTCTTTCATCTGACCGGCGACTTCATCCTTCACTTGATAGACGTCACTATTCCTAAATGCCGATTGATTGAAAGTCATCGGCGAAACGTTGCCGTCCTGTTTGGTGGCATCAAGCAATGCACGGAAGAGGCCAACGGCCACGTTTTCCTGCCCGACGGACACATCATATTCCTCGACCAATTGCCGGTCGACGTTCTCTACCTTTGTCATGGTGTCATCCAGTCTCTGTCCGGCCAACGTGATTTTTTCATTAAAGTCTTTTTGGTCGAACATATTGAGAGGAAGGATATCATCAATACTGTTCAGGATTCTTTGGAGATCGCTCGCTTGTTCATCGACAAGCGACTTCGCTTGGTTAACGCCATTCGAGACTTCGCCGTCTAAAAAGGGAACCTCGACCACCGTATTTCCGGAGAGGTCTGCCTCTTCCAGACTGGCTGGAACGCCTTCCAAAAAACTGATCTGGGTAGTGAATAGTTCCATCCAGGCGTCGGCCACCTCGATTTGCGCTTCATAGAAGCCTTTGATGGCAGCGGCACCTGCCCCTTGAAACTCGTGATCCAGGCCGACGATACCCTGAAATTCCTTTTTCAGCGCGACGACTTGCTCCTTTAGCTTTTCATATTGTTCGGCACGCGACTTGGTCGCAGCCTTCAATGTATTCGCTTCGTATATTTTCATCGCGGCTGATACCCATGTGAAGACGTATGGGCAATGGCTTCATCCTGTTCTTTTAATAAGTCAATGTTAGCACGGGTATCTTCCACATTTTTCTGGACGATTTTGATATATTGCTCGGAGACCTTCTCGAGGTTCGTTTCCCGGTCAATCCACTTCGAGGTGAACTCCAATTTATTGTTGCCTAGCTCGCCTGCCGGCAGATTTCCAAGCGTGACTGTACCAAGCGCCGTCTTCACCTGATCGACTTGCTTTGTTACGGCAGGATGATTCAGTTTGATTGTCGTCATTAAAACAACCACCCTTTTAAATATGATATTTTACTTTCTAATTGATCAATGACGGCTTCTCCTTTACCTAAAAGAACATCCGCTTCATGGGCTATGGTGCTTGCTGCACTCAGAGCTTTATTCTCTATATTCAGCATCGTGATTTTTCCCTCGATTTTTTCTTGGTAGTCGTCATAATCATCATAAATGATCGTAGACATAGCCTGGTATGCATCACTACGGGCATCCTGGAAGTCTTCTGCACGATTTCCTGTCCAGCTTTTTGCTAAGTCTGGATTTTTAATTTTACGGATTTCCCCCAGACATGTATTCTGTTCTTCTTTGATTTGTCTTTTTGCTTGCTCCAAACGATTAATTTTTTCATTCACATTGGACATTTTACTGGAGAGGGCAGAGTGAATGTCACTCAATGAATTTGCATACACTTAAAAATCACCTCAAACATACTATTATCATTGGGTATACTGTCATATTTTTCATATTTTTCATTATAAGGATTATAGTCTTAGAGTTAAATAGGGATAAATAAGCTATTTATGATAGGTCTTTAGGGAATTCATCCCATACAGAAAGATTCCAGCTTAGACTTTCCACCCCTGTTTTTTCCATTTTCAAACATAAAAAGAGAGTGCAGGCTGCACCCTCTAAAATTCATACTCATTTTAATGCATTATCTCAATTCCTTTTCGTCAAATAAATGCGGAACCTTCACCTTTTTCCCTTTTTTATGATTTAGATTAGGTTTTTTAGCTTCGATTTTAGCTTGGTCATAGACAGCGGTGCCGACAATTTCAGCAACATCTTGAAGCTTTTCCTTTGAGATTTTATCAATGGTATCATCAGGAGTATGATACCAAGGTTCTGATGGACTGTGGATGAATAAAGCAGCGGGAATTCCAGCCTCAGCGAAAGATACATGGTCACTTCGCCCGCCTTGTCCATATGGAGTCGGCTCACCATTCAGTCTTGTACTTGATTCCTGAGCCAGCTCGGTTACAAGGTTCATTTCTCCATCATTAGTCAAAATAACCAAATCTCCAGCGTCCCTGCTTCCTACCATATCTAGGTTGAAGTTGGCAATCGTCCGCTTGATATCATCATCAGAGAGGTTGTCCACATAATGCTGCGAACCTAACAATCCATTTTCCTCGGCCCCAAAGGTAACGAAGCGAATTTCCGTATCTGTAGGAAGATTCTTCAAAACACGTGCAAGTTCAAGTGTAACGGAAGTGCCTGATGCATCGTCATTTGCTCCAGGTGCCCCGGCGACGGAATCATGATGGCCTGTGATATAAATGATATCGCTCTGCTTAGCTTTAATGGTCTTGGTTGCTTTTTTTGTTGCCACCACGTTATAAGAGGTTTTTTCTCCGGTATGAGCCCCTTCAATTTTTAATGATGCGGTCAGTTTAACTCCAGTATTCAATTTTTCAAGCAGGGCTTCTCCATCCTTTTTCGTTATCGTGACTGATGGAATATACTGATCATTAGCCCCTCCAAGGGTCCCATTTAATTCCCCATCTGCATTATTGAATAGGATGACACCTGCTGCCCCTTTTTCTGCTGCATTCAATACTTTCTCTGCAAAAGTGAAGCTGCCTCTTTGAATAAGGGCGATCTTCCCTGTAACACCCGCTTTTTCAAGCTCTTCCTTCGTTCCTAAACCGGCGTATACCATTTCACCGGATAGATCACCATTTACTGAATAGGTTAAATGGTTCGATTGGATTTCCCCATCAAATCCGTCAATGGACAGCTCGACCAGATTTGGGTCTGTATAGGATAAAAAACTAAACTCTTCGATATCGGCCATATAGCCATAAGATTTAAGTTGCTTTTTGATGAACTGTACGGCCTTATACTCAGATTCCGTACCAGCTACTCGAGGTGTTTGTGAGAGGTATTCAATATTTTTGTAGATTTTGTCGACATCGATCCTTTTAACGATTTGCTTGTCTGCGGACGGCGCCTGATGTACTGGAGAAGTATTCGGTGTTGCTAAAGCAGTAGTAGTGGTCCCGGCTGCCCCTAATGATAATGCTGCGACTAATGATAAGGATAGAAATTGTTTTTTCATAGATTGCCTCCCAGTTTAATAGATTCCCTCTATCATTTTACAATATATAGAAATTTCTAACTAGGTAGGTTTATCCCTATTAATCTGTTCCTAAAGTAACGAATTTACAAATTTAAGAAACTAGAGAGAAATTTGACCTGTGCCAAAAGTTGTATTTTATTTAATAATTTGTCACATTATATAAAAATTCCTGCGATTCAAACAGGATTTTCGCCTTTCTTCGGGAAAATAGTACAAAGAGAAAATGACTTTAATCAGGGAAGAAGGCGCGAAGATGTCGATAACTAAATTTGTGATGCCGGAAGTTATTTTTGGAAAAGGTTCTATTGAACAAGCTGGTGAGGCTTGCTTGCGGTTGGGTGCCAAAAAGACACTGATAGTTAGTGATTCCGGTGTAGCCAATGCTGGTTGGCTTGATATTGTCATGGAAGCCTGCCAAAATGCGGGGCTTGCTTTTGCCACCTTCATTGAAACGACGACCAATCCGAAAGACAGGGAGATCGAAGCCGGTTGTTTATTTTTTAATAATCATGAATGTGACGCCATCATAGGTGTGGGGGGAGGAAGTGCCTTGGATGTCGCAAAAGGGATCGCCCTTTTGGCAACGAATGGTGGAACCATCAGTGACTATGAAGGAGTTGATAAAGTCCATTCTCCTCTACCCCCTATGGTGATGATCATGACCACTGCCGGATCGGGTTCGGAAGTCTCACAGTTTTCTGTGATTGTCGATTCGTTCCGGGAGAAAAAAATGACGATCATTTCAAAATCCCTCGTTCCTGATATTGCGATTGTTGACCCGGCTACCTTAACGACCTTAGAAGCAGATTTGACCGCCGCTACTGGAATGGATGTTTTGACACACGCCATTGAATCCTATGTATCTATCGCTGCAACTCCTTTGACCGATGTACAAGCCACAAACGCCTTGTCCATTGTTTCCCGTTACCTACGCCCTTCCGTTGCGTCTAAACATAATGAGGAAGCAAAAGAAGCGATGGCGATGGCCAGCCTGCAAGCCGGTCTTGCCTTTTCCAATGCCATATTGGGAGCAGCCCATGCAATTTCACATGCCATTGGCGGAAAGTACCTGCTTCCGCATGGTGAAATCAATGCTATCCTTCTCCCCCATGTCATGGACTTCAACCGAATTGCGGCCCCGAAGCGATTCAGCCAAATAGCAGAGATCATGGGGATTGATACGAGAGCTTTAACTGAGCAGCAAGCCGGCACCGCTGCCGTACACTTTGTAAGGGACTTGTCCCAGGATATCGGGACACCCAGGAGCCTAGGTGACGTGGGCATTACCAAAGACATGATTGATACAATAGGAATGACCGCCCTCGAGGATGCCTGCATGATTACGAACCCTCGGGATATGTCATTAGAACAGATTAGGCAGTTGCTCCTTACAGCCCTATAAGAGGTGAAAACATGAACAAATCTGAGTTGATCGATTTAATGACAGGCGTTAAGTCTTCGAAAAAAACATATTACACGGAACTTAAGAAAACCGTGGATCAGTTGAAGAAGAAAAATATGCAGCTTGAAATTATGAACGATATCACTAAAAACATGAATATAGACATGGATATTCACGAAATTCTCCGAAATGTTATCTCAAAACTCAAGCACCTAATTACATTCGATGACAGTCATTTTGTCATTTTATACGAAGAAGAACCAACTCTTCTCCATATTTGTCCTAATGGCCAATGCGAGCTTGAAATTGAATCCAAAAACCTATTACACCCTTTTCAGGACTTCTCATCTGCCTTGAAAGACGAACAATCCATTCAAGTGGAAATCAAAATGCTACCAGACTTCCCGGAAAAAAAAAGACTGCTATCTCTTGAGATTGAAACGCTTCTATTGGTGCCCCTGTATGGGAAAAATAAAAAAATAGGGGTTTGGACCTTCGGCAGAAAGAAAAAGAAAACGTGGCATAAAGATGAGTTGGATTTTCTTGAGCAACTTTCCAACCAGCTTGCACTGACTTTGGAGAATGCCCAGCTCTATAAAGAAGTTCTCCATTCCAAACAAGAATGGGAGGATACCTTCAAGGCCGTCGAAGATATGATCATCGTCTTTGATCGCCAAGGAGAAGTCTACCAATCTAATGATGCAGCCAGAGCTTTTTTTGACTTAAGTCCTTTAATTGAGAAATCTCAGACTCTGATTCAAGAGACATTTGTACAGGATAAGCCAGGGTTTCAAGAAATTTTGCTTCAGCCTGAAGCGATCTTGGAAATGCATGCCTATCCGATTCAAAATAAGGATCAACAGGTCTATGGAGTCATTGCTTATTATAAAAACGTCACCGAGAGAAGACAGATGGAAGCTCAATTGTTGCATGCCGGCAAGCTCGGAGCCATCGGCGAAATGGCAGCTGGAGTTGCCCATGAATTGAATAGCCCATTAACGGCCATTCTTGGAAACTCACAGCTTTTATTACGGAACACTTTACCAGACAACGAAGATTATATGCTTCTAACCGATATTAAAAATTGCGGCGACCGGTGCAGGCAAATCGTGAAAAGCTTACTTACCTTTTCCCGTCAAGATGAATATAGATTCCACTATTACTCTATTAACGAGGCCATACATCAGGTAATGAACCTTCTGAAGTTTCAACTAGGGAAGAAACAAATTTCCCTTCATCTTTCCCTTCAGGAAGATCTTCCTTTCATAAAGGGAAGCCAACCTCAGATAGAACAAATAATCATCAACTTGCTATTGAATGCCCAGGATGCATTGGATGATTGTGATATATCGGAAAAACTCATTACGATTCATACCTATTCTGAAGAAGAATTCATGGTGGTGAAGGTTGCTGATAACGGAGCTGGGATTGAAGCAGAGCGGCTGCCGCTCATTTTTCATCCTTTTCATACGACTAAGGACCGTGAAAAAGGTACAGGCCTAGGATTATCTGTGAGCCTTGGTATTGCGAAAGACCATGGAGGCAAAATTGACGTAATAAGCGCACCTGGAAAAGGAAGTGTATTTTTCCTGAGGCTTCCCTTGCAGCCAGAAGATGAAAGGAGATGATGAGATGATTCATTTACTTGTGGTAGACGATGAAAAAGAAGTTGGTACCTTTTTATCCCGCCTTTTTTCGATGAAAGGATATCACGTACAGGTCGTGAACAGTGGAAAGGAATTTCACCAAATAGATTTTAATCAGCAGCGCTTTGATGCCGCGATGATAGACCTAAAGCTTCCAGATTGTGATGGCCTATCTCTCCTGCAGTATCTGAAACAAAAACAACCGCTTTGCAAGGCACTGATTATGACCGGATACAGCACAGTCAAGACCGCTGTCGAGGCAATGAAACTTGGAGCGAGTGATTATATGGAAAAACCCTTTGTGGATATTGAAGTATTGGAAAAGCAACTTGACAACCTATTGAATGAAAACGACGATTTGAATCAACACTTTATCCATAACCTTGCCAAAGAGTCGGGTCTCATTGTAGGAGAAAGTTTATTAATGAAGGAACTGATTGAAATGGCTTTCAAAGTGGCTCAAAAATCCGTCAATGTCTTGATCGAGGGAGAAACAGGGAGTGGCAAAGAAGTACTTTCCCGTTTCATTCACTCAGCAAGCCCGCGAAGCCACGAGCCCTTTATTGGTATTAATTGTGGAGCAATCTCGGAATCCCTTCTCGAAAGCGAATTATTTGGGCATGAAAAAGGGGCCTTCACCGGAGCAACCCAACAACGAAAAGGTTTCTTTGAAATTGCAGGGAATGGCACCCTTTTCCTCGATGAAATTGCCGACGCGAGTCCGGCCATACAAGTCAAATTGCTTCGAGTTTTGGAAACACGGGAATTTATGCGTGTCGGAAGTAGCGGGACATTAAGAACAAATGCCCGCTTAGTAGCCGCCTCCAATGAAAATCTGCAGCAGGCAGTTGAAAAAAACAAATTCCGGGAAGACCTATTTTATCGACTGAACGTCGTCACTCTTGATATCCCCGCCTTGCGTAACAGAAAAGAAGATATTCCCCTCCTTGTCCGACATTTGGTTGAAAGAACTGGCCAGGCAGATATCTCCTTTTCCAATGAAGCTATTGAAAAATTACAGCAATACGACTGGCCCGGTAATATACGCGAATTATCTAATATAATCATGCGAACTCTCACTCTTGCTGACCATAAACAGGAAATCTCGGCAAATGATATCCTTCTATCTACCAACCAGGTTATTCCAATAAAAAAATACCCGCCGAATGCGAATCAATCGACTGAAAATCATCTCGAAGAATGGCGTAAACAGCTGGTTGCCGACTTTAATGAGAAAGATGAACTAATGCTCGAGGAAATCCTTAAGGAAATCAAACAACTCGAATCTACAATTGGCAAAGAACTCGTCATGCAGGCACTTCAAAAAACCTATGGAAACCGAAATGAAGCGGCAAAGCGTTTGCAGATCTCCATGAGAAAATTGCGATATATATTAAATGAGAAGAATCAGACATAATCTAATTATAGAATTCTTATAAGCTACCTAGAACAAACGAGGGTGTCCGACTTTAGGACCCCCTCGTTTGTTTATTTCTATTCTAAAGTTAATACGATTCGTCCGTTGATTTCTCCCTTTTCCATCATTTGAAACACGTCATTGATTTCATCAAGCGTTCTCGTTTCAATATTCGTCCTTACTTTGCCATCAGCCGCAAATTGAACAGCTTCTTGTAAATCTTTTCTTGTACCAACGATTGACCCTTTTACAGTCACCCCATTTAGTACCGTATCAAAAATTGGAATTGGAAGTTCGTCATTCGGCAATCCGACAACGACCAATGTTCCACCCCTTTTAACTGAACTGTAAGCTTGTTCGAAAGCTTTTTTCGTAACCGCTACAGAAATGGCTGCTTGTACTCCACCAACTTTTTCCTTAATGGCTTGTACAGGATCGCTCTTAAGACCATTAACCGTGAAATCTGCTCCTAATTCTGTAGCCAGATCAAGCTTATCATCTTGAATATCAACGGCAATGACATTAAAGCCCATAGCTTTCGCGTATTGAAGAGCAACATGACCCAATCCACCAATTCCATAGATTGCTACCCAATCTCCAGGTTTAGCTTCTGACACTTTAAGCGCTTTATAAGTCGTTACACCAGCACAGAAAATCGGTGAAACTTCCGCAAAGTCAAGCCCTTCAGGAACCTTGACCACATATTTTGCTGGTGCTTTGCAATATTCCGCATAACCGCCATCCACAGAATATCCAGCATTCAATTGATCCAGGCAAAGCGTTTCCCGTCCAGTCAGACAGTATTCACAATCGCCACATGCCGAATAAAGCCATGGAATCCCAACGCGGTCACCAACCTTTAATGTAGTAACGCCTTCTGCCACCTTCTCAATAATGCCTACACCCTCATGTCCAGGAATAAGCGGCAGCTTCGGTTTTACCGGCCAATCACCATGTACCGCATGTAAATCGGTATGACACACGCCACACGCTTTAATTTTCACTAATATCTCACCATATTCTAATTCTGGGATTGGTACATCTTTAATCTCAAGCTCTTGATTAAATTCATTGACGACCGCCGCCTTCATTGTCTTAACGTCTTGTATTTTTTTTGCATCCGCAGTACTTGCCCCTTGTTTTACATTCATGATTCATATTCCTCCCTTTTTTAAGTGGATATTTCTCACTTCCACTTATTTATGATGCAAGTGCCATGCCAGAAGAATAAAGCCCGGACAACAGTCTTTTCAAAAAAAGAATGCCGAAAAGTCGGCCCATTTTGACAAAAATACGGCTCAATCTGGACGAAACCTGGTTTGTATATTGCTGACCAAATAGCTCACCCTATAAATAGGAGGTGTCCAAGCATGGACCAATTTGAAAAAGCATATGAATCCTACAAACAGCAGGGAACCCCACAAGTAAACCAACATGATACAACTGGAAAAGAAGAAATTATCGCAGTACGAAAAAATGAAGATGACAATATTATTGCCATCAAAACAAACTCTGGGCGGGAGCTTGACTATCCCACCGCTCTTTCGGAAGCTAAGGCAGGCAACCTCGCCAATGTTGATGTCTTCCATAAATATGGCCGTGACATATTGCGGAGTGAGCCCGATGGGGTAAAGGAAAATAACCTGGATGAGCTACCGGAGTTCTAACTATTTGAAGAAGCTGCCTCACGTATAGGCAGTTTTTTTCTGTCAGGGGGGGTTAAACAAAAAGGAACCAGCATAGTAGCTGGTTCTCCTAAATTCCAGTTAAACTTACAAGCCCATCCTACTACATGGTCTCTTCGCCTTGAAAATGTGGTACAGCTCTGCTTTAAAATTGCAGAGTTATTTGAAGTATGGTCTACCTAAGATGTCTCTCACCATCATTTTATTTTTCATACCGATAGGATTCAGAGATTTCGAGCAGTTGGCCACAGGATTCCACCACTTCGATGATTTCTATCCAAGACATGTCCAACCCAAGTTCATTAGCATGAGAAATCTTATCCCGTAATTTCCGGATGGCATTCGCATCTTTCTTTCCTTTACTTTTAGAAGGAATTTGGAAGAAGAACCTCAATTCCTGATCTTTATGAATGATATCGAATTTATCACTGATTTGCAGACACTCTATTAAATTGATATCCTCATTTTTATCGATTCTCCTCCTATATAATTCGGTAGCCTTTTCTAAACGATCTCCGCTGATCATTGGATACCAACTGTCATCCCCGAATTTATCCATGATGATATCACTCATCCTCATTTCCAAAAGGGTAATATAGCCAAAAATCAGCATTCTGATTGGAGGCTTTTGCAGATCAGCGTGGGTAATCAACTTTTTAATTGAATTATTTTCTAACACGAACACCCTCGTTTTATTCTTAAAAATATGGAGAAGTTGAATCAAAGGGGTTGAATCCGAAACCAATTCTCTTAGTGTAAAACATTTCAAATACTCCGCAATCTTGCCTTCACCAAGTTCTTGCCTTTCGATATATCCGATAATTTCCCCTTGATCCTCTACCGCCAATATATCGAAATTCTTTTTTTCCAATTCTTTTTGTATCTCCAGTGCTAAATCGTTTTTATGGCAATACTCAAGCTCCTGGGCAATGCTCTTAACCGTGATATTTTCTTCATAAAGAGTTTTAAGACTAAGATAACTGCTATTGTTTTTTTTATAGCTTCCATTGAACATCTTTAACCCTCCACTTACGAACTTTCTGAACGATTTGCCTATGCGCCATGTTGAACAAACCTCCCCTAATTAGACCGTTAATTTACATCTGCGGTCAACTTTTCAGAAAAAAATGGGAGCAAACCTATTAGGAACAAGTTAAAAGCTTATAACTAAAAACCCAGTAATAAAAAGGGAAAAGGTAATGTCTCTCGTTATCAACAAATAAAGTCCACCAAAGTGGACTCATTTCCATTCTATGTGGTTCTTTTTGGTACGATAAATCAAAATCCATCAACTGTCTTACCTACTGCTGCTTCCTCATTCTGCTCTTCTTCCCATGCCTTACAAACATCAACCCAATCCTTCGCTCCTGAATATTCAAATAATTCAGCGAGTTTAAGTTCTATTGCAGAGTTCGCACTTCCGCATGCTGGGAATAAAGACTCAAAGCGCTTCATCGACACATCAAGGAAAACATCTAGGTCATTTGCCAACCCAAACGGGCAGACTCCTCCAATGGCATGACCAGTCTGTTCAAGCACATCCTCAGCTGACAACATTCGTGCCTTGAACCCGAACATCTGACGAAATTTCTTATTATCCACTTTTGCGTCCCCTGCGGCAACAACCAAAATCGCATGCTCACCTTCCCCCTTAAAGGAAAGAGTCTTAGCAATCCGCGCTGGAATAACGCCGATGGTTTCTGCAGCCTCATTCACCGTAGCACTTGATGTTTCGAACTCCATTACATCGCCTTCCCGGTCCCATTTTTTAAAATGGCTCTTGACACTCTCGATCGACATATTATAACCACTCCTTTGAAGTACATGTAAAAATAATATCATCCTTTATTGCAATAAATCAAAATCATTTGAGACATCCACAGCTTGAAAACTTATTATTTTGAAACCATTCTTTACAAATTGACGAAACAAGCCTACATGGGATACTATTAGTCTTCGGGCAAAAGCCTAAACGTGGTTCGTAACCATCCCACGATAAAAAACTAGGGAGAGAGTAAAATGAATGTTCGTACACTCGTGATAAGCGGGTTATTGGCCGCCTTATATGTGGTGGTCTCATTTGTGTTTCAACCAATATCATTTGGAATATACCAATTTCGGGTTCCGGAAATATTGAATCATCTGATTGTATTTAACAAAAAATATATCTACGGCATAGTGGGCGGCGTTTTCATATCGAATCTGCTCTTTTCGCCGATGGTGCCATATGATTTGATATTCGGGGTAGGGCAATCTCTGCTTGCCTTATTGCTTGTCATTTTTGCCTCACGCTTCATAAAGAGCATTAAAGGACGGATGATCGTTACGATTATCTTTTTCACGTTCACAATGTTTTTAATTGCAATCGAACTGAACCTTGCCCTGGATTTACCATTCTTGTTAAGCTGGATGACCACGGCTGTCGGTGAGTTCATCGTCCTTTTAGTTGGTGCGCCAATTATTTATGGAATGAATAAAAGAATTCAGTTTGAAAAGTGGCTATAAAGGAATCTTCGCGTCGTTAACCCACTATAATGGAAAAGAGCTGTCTGCTTCATGCGGAAGCTCTTTTTTTCACCATTGAACCTGAAGATGATAAACTATTAGTATGAATGGTGGTGACCTTTTGAAAAAAATACTGACCTTAATCGGTCTATTGGTAATAGTAATATTTATCGTTTCCAATGCAGAATTGTTCACCATGGTTTGGAAAAGTGATTTGGATTCAGTTATAACCATATTGACAGAAAACCTTTTGCTTACTTTTGTTGTGACATTTGTGTTGATGATTGTCCAAAATTCTTTTACCATTATACCCTTAATTTTACTCCTAACCATCAATGTCGCGATATTTGGATTCATATATGGGTACCTATGGAGTTGGGTTACAAGTGTCGTTGCATCAGGATTCATTTTTTATGCAGCCAGGAACTGGTTTCAGGCACCTCTCTTAAAGAAAATGGGCCCAAAATGGAAAGAATCCGTTGTAGAGCATGGCTTTATGTACGTGTTTACCGGAAGGATATTCCCACTCATACCAACAAGTTTAATTAACTTGGCAGCTGGAGTCAGCTCTGTAACCTTCAAGGATTTTTTATTAGCGACCGCACTCGGAAATCTTATATACTTTTTCTTTCTATCCTTAATCCCTTATGGTCTCCTATCTGTGGAAATGAACGAATATACACTAGCTGTACTCGCCTTCCTCTTCTTACTATTTTTCCTTATCTATAAACGCTTTAAGAAGAAAAAGAAAGTAACCTTCTTCAGGAAAAACAGGTGACTGTTAGGGCTCCTGTTTTTTTATTTATGATTCTGCATATATTTTTCTTTGATAGTTTGTTAAAATGTGTATGTATTTTTAGCCTTTGAAATGTCGTAAATCAGGGAGAATCTCCATGTCCAAACGCTCCATTTTAGTACTATATATCCTATTTGGGATTCTTACACTAGTCGTGTTCGACTACTTTTTAACTACTAATATTGAAAACAAAGAGGTCTTTATTCAACTCCAAAGAGCAGAAGGAATTGTTTTTCTTTTATCAATAGGCTTGATTTTATTTCTTTATTTGGCTAAAAGAGAAAAATTCAAGCAATTAAAAGAGGAGGAACAGCGTCGTCGCACGCTCATTAATTCAATGGTAGACTTCGTTAACTTCAAGGATGGAGATGGCCGATGGCTTGAATCCAACACCTTTGGTCTGCAATTATTTCAATTGGAACATGTAGACTATAAGGGAAAAAAAGACAGTGAGCTCGCAGAATACTCCGAATTTTATAAAGAGTCGTTAATCTACTGTGAAATTTCAGATGAAGAAACGTGGATAAAAAAGGAGATTACGCGGTGTGAGGAAATCATCCCGCTACCCAACGGCAATCATAAGACCTTTGATACCATCAAAGTTCCTTTGTTCTTTGAAGATGGTTCCCGAAAAGGATTAGTGGTCATTGGCAGGGATATTTCTGAAAGAGTTGTCGCAGAAAATCAATTATTTGAGAGTGAACAGCGCTATAAATCATTGTTCGAACACAACCCTTATCCGATGCTGATGCTTGATTTAACCGGAATAATTACCACCGTCAATCCAAGGTTTGAAACAGTTACAGGCTTTCATCAAGAAGAAATCCAAGGTGCCTCTTTTATTGAGTTAAACTTTTCCGCAGAAGATGAAGAACTGATTCGTACATCCTGTCAATACGTCGTGGAAAACCAAAAGGGGATAAAAAAAGGAAAAGATATAGAGTTTCTCACGAAATACGGGAAGTCTCTTTTACTTTCATGTACATTTGTCCCGATGCTTATTGGAAATGAATTAGTCGGAATTATTACCTATGCTAAAGATGTAACTCAAATCCGAGAAACGGAAGCACGCTTAAGAAGAACCGAAAAGTTGTCAATAGTCGGTGAACTTGCTGCCAGTGTAGCACACGAAGTACGTAACCCATTAACTTCTTTAAAAGGATTCGTCCAGTTACTTAAAAAGAGCGACCACCCCTTTGAACAATACTACACTATTATGCTCAGTGAATTAGACCGAATCAATCTGATTGTAAGCGAATTACTTGTTCTTGCAAAACCTCAGGAACTCCCATTCAGTAAACACCAAATTATTGAACTGATGGATGAAGTCAAAACCTTGCTTAAACCAGAGGCAGACTCATATTCTACAAAAATATCGATAGATGTAAAAAATGAAATCCCGCTTCTTTCATGTGAGGCAAATCAGCTCAAACAAGTGTTTATAAACATGATTAAGAACTCTATGGAGGCCTCCGCCGATCACATTTGGATTGATTTCGAGCAAATCGACAATACCCTTTCCATAACCATCAGGGATAATGGAAGTGGAATCGAAAAAAATCGTTTGAAACATCTAGGAGAACCTTTTTATTCATCTAAAGAAAGAGGAACGGGTCTAGGATTGACCGTTAGCTGCCGAATTATTGAGGCGCACAGAGGAAAGGTTCGTTTTAACAGCGAGCTAAATCATGGAACCGAAGTCAAAATTGTTTTACCAATATAAATTTCAGGACAAGCCTATTAAATCTTGTCCTTTTTTTGTATTCTAAAAAAAGACCCCTTCAAATTTTTTGAAACAGTCCCTTGGTAATATTAAAAAAGAGAGAGAACGAATTTCTTTATTTTCCCCAAAAATGAAATGGATTCTGTTGATTGATTATCCATCGTCATCATCTGGCTACCTTTGTTATTGGATTTAAGGTTTTCCGATTTACTAGATGTACTCATTTGTGTTGCTCCAACTACTGCCTCTTTTTCAGTTTTGGCATCATCTACAGTTTCTTCCTCATCCATGTCTACATCGATATCTTTATCGAAAACAAGGACGTAGGTACGTCGTGCTCCATCTTTTGAGACTGTTACTGAAATTGCCGTCTTAGCTTTATTCTTAATCGTTACGGTTTTACTGCTTTCACCGTCATATTTTATCGTAGCTCCACTTGCGCTAGCTATAGCTTCAATTTGGACTAAGGTAATATCCTTATCGACTTCGATATGATATGTATGCTCATCAGAATCAAAAGATTTGTTCCACGTTCCTTTTGATACTGTCAAAGTGTTCAACACTGGTGCGTTATTGCCTTCCTCACCTACGGACCCAGCTGACATTACCTTTTTAACAGAATCCGATAAGGTTTTTTGTGTAGAAATGCTTGCAATCTGCTGTGCTTTAGGTGCTTGGCTACTTAGCATTTGACCTTTGGATGAATCCGAAGGAGTTGATGATGGTTTGTCACCGTTATCGGAGGAAGGTTGAGTTTTACTTGCTCCTGTTGAAGATTCCTTTTTAGCTTCATCTCCTTTAGAGGTATCCTTATCTTCGGTTCTCTTTGCCTTAGCTGCAGCCCTTGTAATCGTAAGCGTGTATGTTTTTCTATCTCCATTTTCTGCTGCAACGACAATCTTCACTGTTGTCTTACCAACTGGAAGGTTCACCTTTACTCCTTTACTCGTTGCATCTATTCCATTTACGTTTACCCTTGCAGTACTGTCACTCACTGTTGGAGCCACCGTAATGGTATTGACTTTATTCGCCAAAGAAACCTTATAAGCTGTTACAGACGCATCAAATGTTAAAGAACCTTTTGATAATCCAATCGCAGTTAAAAGGTTGTCATCGCTTTCCGATTTATCAACCTGGACGGTATAGGTAGTCGTTTCATTTATCCCATCACTGACCGTTATCGTGAACGTATTCTTACCAGTTTGAAGAGAAAAATCCTCAGCCTTCCCATTTGTCAGTTGTATACCATTCACTGATATGGTAGCAGTCTCACTGGAACTCTCAGCAAGTAAGCTGATTTTTTCAACATTCTTCCCTACTGTTGCACTATACTCTAGAACATCGGCAGAAAACTGTTGATTCAATGTTATACCATCTATTTTGAGCTTAGATAGAGTATTTACCGTTTGGGCCTCTCCCTGTGTGACCGCTGTATCCTCCGTAGCCTCCGCTGTAGGCATATAAGTGAACGTTCCCATTCCCACAAGAGAACCGACCAAGATCACCTTCACACCTTTTTCTTTAAACCTTTTCTTTAACAACGCCTATCCCCCCTATTATTCCTGCAAATGTGGTAGGGTCAGGTTAACAAAGAAACCTTAATTATTTCTTAATGTGGGAACGACTAAATGGATGACATTTCCTGACGGATCCTTTGTTACAACAGCTTCTTTCTCCTGGTTTATAAATGATCCTAATTGCTTTAATCGCTCTACTGTGTTTTTTCGTGCCTCTTCACTAGGTAAAATAAGCGTGAACGACTTCAGTCCTACACTTGTTGCCTCCGGTGCAGGAGCCCCGACTCCATTCCATGTATTAAGGCCAATGTGATGATGGTATTTGCCTGTCGAGACAAATAGGGCTTGCCCTCCATATCGTACAACAATATCAAAGCCTAGTCCTTTTGTATAAAACTCTTCGGTAGCACCAATGTCTGCTACATGTAAATGAATGTGGCCCATTACGGTTTCACTTGGCAGACCTGTCCAAGGTGTTTCATCATTTTCTGCTAATAGTCCTTCTGCATCAAGGGCCACCGTACCCATTTCAACTTGCCCATTCTGCCACTTCCAGGTTTCTTCCGGCCTATCACAATAAATTTCAATTCCATTTCCGTCAGGATCCCCTAAATAAATGGCCTCACTTACATAGTGATCCGAAGCTCCTTGCAGCGGATATCGACATTGAATCAAGTGCAGTAATATCTTAGCCAAATCAGCTCTGCACGGTACTAAAAGCGCAAAATGATATAAACCAGTCGTCCTCAATTGCTTCGGTGTTACACCATCTGGTTGTTCCAAAATCAGTAGTGGTGTCTTTCCATCAGCTGTTAACACTGCTTTATCAGCTGATTGCTCAAGTACTTCGAATCCAATAATCTCCTTATAAAATTTTAAACTACGCGATAAATCCTCTATAATGATATGTACATAGCCGACATAGGTGTTGGGATAACTTTGAAATTTCATTTTCTGTCCTCTTTTCATTTTAGTTACGTTAAGTGGTAAATTTATTATAGGTATTTTATATCTTTCTAGTATTTCTTAATTTCATTATATAAGTATTTTTTTTTCACTGTTTTTTCACATTTTTATTTTATACTGAGCTTGCATAATCTTATGAAAGGATGATGGCGCACCAATATGAAGAATTATTTATGGCTGGTTATCAGCCTATTCAGTTTGCTTTTATATCCAGTAACGGCTTCTGGTCATGCTTCTGTTATAAGTTCTAATCCTAGTCCAAATGAAGTAATGGATACTCTTCCTGAAAAGATCAGCATTCAATTCAGTGAGAATATACAACCAGCTTTCCATTCACTTGAGGTATTCAGCCAAGATGGGGACAAAATACAAATTCAAGACAGTACAATCTCGGAACAAAGTGAAAAAATACTGGAAGCTAAGTGGAAAGGCACTATCGATGAAGGAATTTACAACATAAAATGGAGAGTGGTTTCGAGTGATGGCCACCCCATTGAAGGGACAATCCCCTTTCAATTCGGAGATTC
>NZ_JBFUIB010000037.1:0-26393 GCF_056402095.1 Peribacillus sp. P4_C12 | reverse complement strand
ATCGTATAGAGGACTCGTGATGCACTTGCCTGGGACGACATGGCACTACCCAATACAGCTAATGCGTAAAGCGCAAGATATATTGAGTACATCGCCTTTCCACCAACAAGTTTAATAATTTCGTAGGCAGCCGAATCAGGATTAGTAAATGTGCTATACTCTGGCCATACAAGATACGAGAAATATGAAACACTTGTAAAGATTAAACCACCACCAAGAGTAATTAAAATAACAGCTCGGGGAATTGTTTTCTTAGGGTTCACTGTCTCTTCCGCAAACGCTGTAACTGATTCAAACCCAAGGAAACAAAAGCATAATAATGCTGCTCCAGCTATTGTATAAGAAAAGGGTTCTTTCGAATTATAGAATGGCTCAAGAGATAAAAGAGTTGTCGTGCTTTCTCCCATAAAAATTTCCTTAATAGAAAAACCTATAAAGATAAGGATAAAAAGAAAAGCAAAAATCGTTATGAATGCGTTTACATTTGTGGCAAACTTCAATCCTTTAATATTAATAAAAGTGACGAGCATCAGCATACCTGCAATCCAGATGTAACTTGGAATTGTAGGAAAGGCTGCTGAGAAAAAAATACCAAATACTAAATAATTTACCATTGGCATAAATAAATAATCCATTAAGATCACCCATCCGACAAGAAATCCAACAGAGGGATTGATCGATTTTTGCGTATAAACATAAGCAGAACCGGAAGATGGAAACGCAATTGCCATTTTCCCATAACTGTAAGCAGTAAACATCATTACCACTAGAGCAACTATCATTGCCCCCGGAACCGTACCGTGGGAAATATTAGCCGCAATACCATACGTAGTAAAAGCTGTGGTTAACCCCATAAATGAAAAACCAAACAACACAACTGGAATGAGTGTAAGTGTTCTATCTGTTTTCCTTAAATTTGACATGTAAAATACTCTCCTCCTTTACCTGATTTAACCTTTTATAAGAAATGGGATCTATATTATTACTTCCATAGCTTTTTTAATACGTGGTTTTCTAGAAATCATAAAAAAGTCAGTAAGATGCTAGGGAGCATACTTTGAATTATCCATGAATTTGTTGTGTAGAACTTATCTCCCCATTCCTCGTAAAGAATTCGGTCTGCAGAATGGATAATTCATTGGAATGTATATTATATCTTATATAATTCCTTCAAAAATCTTCTCACTGGCATCTTTACTGACTCCTGGAATTTCTTTAGTAGCGACTCGTTCAATAACTTGTATACTGATTTCTATTCATAGAAATGAAACGTAGAAATATGAGATGACTCTAAGGACGTTTTATTATTTGGACACTAGTAACTCTGTATTTATATCTGTATAAGACATGTTATGATTGATCCCAACTTCGTGATGAACTATTTCACCGTTCAAAGTGCTGATACAATTTCTTACGATTACATCATTTTCTATAACCTCTTTCAAACCACTATTCGCAATGTTCATAATATACGGGCCGGTTGTCATCAACATCATGTTTGTCGAGGTTTGTGGACATAGAGCCGGCATATTAGGGACACAGTAATGTAGGACTTCTTGTTCGTAATATACTGGGTCTTCTAAAGTCGTATAACGTGAGGTTTCAATTATACCCGTTCCTGCAATATCAATAATAATAGAATTAGGTTTCATCTTACTGACCATCTCTCGTGTTATGAGAGGTTCGGTTACCCCTGGCATCGGATAAATTGTATTAATTAAAACATCACTTTGAATAAGTTCTTCGAACATCGTATCTTTATCCCAACACAAAATGTCCACCTGTGGCAACTGATTGTTCAAATAATCAATGCGTTTCATTGATGCTTCCATGATTGTTACATTCAATCCGAGACCCACAGCAACTTGCGCAGTATTGAGTCCAGCATTGCCACCACCAAGTATGAATACTTTGCTCGACGGCAAACCGGCCAGTTTCCGGAGAAGTATTCCTTTTCCGCCATAACCATATTGTGCATATTTGACTGCTTCAAGCATTGCTAATGTTCCTGCAATTTCACTCATTGGTTTAATCGTAGGTCTAGTCCCGTCAGGTAAAACGATTAATTCCATTGATAATGAAATTGCTTTTTTATCTAGTAATGCCTGTGTCATTTCATGATTAACATCTTCCGCCAAATGAAACCATGCCATTATCATTTGATTTTCTCTAAGAAGGCCGTATTCATAGGGTTGAAGTTCCTTCACTTTAACAACAAATTCTGCCATCTCATAAATTTCGTCAATCGTGTTTACTATTTTTGCTCCAGCCAAAACATATTCCTCGTCACAAAAACCACTAGCTTCACCTGCCATGCTTTGTATAAGTACTTCATGACCGGAAGCTGTTAATTTTTTTACCCATGTTGGATTTAATCCCACTCTAGTCTCTGCAGTTTTTAATTCTTTAGGAACTCCTACTATCATTATTCATTCTCCTTTTTATTTGCATTTAATTAATTGAACATTCTAAAATCTTACAGGAAAATGATAACCCTTACATTAGACACGAGGTTAAATTTATATTAGTTTTTTTTTAACCAAGCACAATTGTTTAAATCCTTTAGGACAGGTAATCTTGAACTTTCATGAATACAGCATTGGTGAAAAAGTAATAATTTTTCCATTGTTCATCTAATGTTTTGTTGGTTTTCAGTTTTAGTACTCCACCGTTATTCTATAGAATAGGTTCAAGAGCACATATAACTGATGAGAAAAGGTTAAATGGATACTATTATGAAAGATTCTCAGGTTGATTAAGGTATTTCATCAAAGTACGTAAAAGAACTCTCTTGGGATTGAACAGAGAAAGGGATCCATATATTATGGGCTTAGACTTTCTAGTATAGTTATAATAAAATGATACAGCTAACAATTATTAAATGAGGTGGTACATATGCTTACAGTACAAGATGTTCTTAAGCGCTCACTCTTTTCAAAGACGGAGGTAGTTGCGGGGGCAAACGGGTTGAACCGTCAAGTCAAATGGACACATGTCCTTGAAATCCCGTTTTTTGATGATACCATCTTTCAGGGAGGGGAACTGATACTCTCCACCGGATTTGGGTTTGAATGGAGAGACTCCTCTAATACTTCATTTTTGTTAAATCTTATCGAACGCAACGCCTCATGTTTATGTATAGAACTTGGACACTACTTCGAAGAGATCCCTAAAGAAATGATCGAGATGGCAAATGAGTATAACTTTCCGATTATTATTTTCAAAGAATTCATAAATTTCGTTGAAATAGCACAGGACCTACATTCGTTTATCATTAATGCTCATCATGAGAAGTTGGTTACATTAGATTCGATTTCAAGAGAGTTCCATTCATTGTCACTCACTACTCATGGGTTATCAAATATTTTAAAGTTGTTGCAACAGAAGACAGAAGCACCAATTATCTATCTTCCTATAGATGGAACACCTTTTTCGATTCCAGGATTGAAAAATGACTTTATGGAACAGCTACTCCAAACCATTTATGAAGATAAAGAACACTGGCATGACCGAATTACAAATGATTCGCCCGTTGAATGGAAGGCATTAGACCATACTATTCTTCTCCAACCGATCGGAGCAATGGATCAAATCTGGGCGTACCTTGTTATGGTTTTAGATCGTGAATCGGATGAATTTGATTTCCTAATCCTTGATCGTGCATCTCTAGCAATCTCACAAGACTTATTGCGTAAACATTATTTGGATGAAAAACGATTGCGTTTGGAATCCACATGGTTAAATGATTTACTTTATAGACGCATCAACAATGAGGAACAAGCAAGGGGATTTATTTCGTTAAAATCTAAGCGCACTTCTATACGTTATCGAATTGCAATCATTGATATCGAAGATGTTTTTCATCCGTCTTCATTTTGTTTATCGGATGAAGAAAATGAATCTGCTATTTATCATTATTCTTTAAAAATTCGATCTGGGTTCGCAAAATATTCTTTTACACCCTATATCACATCAATAAGAAATCAAATTATTGTATTAGCTATTGATCTTGGAACTGCCGATTCCTCTAAGGCACGCTTCTTGAAAGTGATCGATACCTTGCTATATGTTAGAGAAGGTGAATCTAGCCAAATCCGTATAGGCGTTGGGCGACAATACCAGTTACTTTTGGATGCTCATACTGGTTATCGAGAAGCGCAGTTAGCTTTAAATTATCGTACATTTTCAACAAGTGCCTTTTACGAAGACCTTGGCATATTTCGGCTAATTCAATTAATTCAGCATGATCAAGATACAGCCCATTTTATTGAGGACTATCTCTCTCCTTTAATAAACTATGATAAGGAATATGGAACGGAATTGCTTCTGACTTTAACGAAGTACTTTGAGTTTGATCGCTCAAAGAAGCTTACGGCTCAAAAATTGCATATTGTAAGACAAACACTCTATCATCGAATGGAAAAAATAAAAAAGATTCTTGATTTTGATTTTGATATGCCGGAGAACAGATTAAACGTTGAAATGGCTTTGAAAGCATATCAACTTATACAACAAGGGGGAGTACCTACGAAGTAGTTATCAACCGCAAAGTAAATGATAGTAAATGTATAGATGGCTCTAAGAATGCTAACAAAGTGACCATCTTAAAATGCTTGATATTGAAGATAAATCAACTTACTGTTACCGGAAAAAATATGAAAGAGGTAACACTACATGCTCACCAAGCTAACAAGATGATTTTTATGTCTCATTGAGGGTGTAATTCTAAAACGAAGAAATCGATTTATTATGGAAGTAGAAGTTGAGGGGGGAGTTTATGATGGCATTGTCCAACCAAGGGGCGAATAGGCAACATTGTGTTCCGCAATATCTCTTGTCTACTTTCTAAGAGTAAGGATACGAATAGAGAGAGCTATCCTGTTAAACTGCTGTATCTATGAATATGGCAGGTTAACTTCAACATTACACCTACAGAAGTAAATCTAATACGTTATTTTGAGATAAAAGCTTTATGCTTTAAAAGCATAATGATATTTACATGTAGGAGTATGTCGTAGCACCCATCACTTGCAAGTTTTATTTTCCTATTATTAAAATAAGATTTCTAACCTATTGGGAATACTATCTATAATAATATTAAGACTCCGAGGATTAAAAACAATTTAGCAATAATATTCATTGACGTCCCATACCACCTACTCCATTTAACCTAATTTTTCATTCTAATGTAATACGCCATTTATCATTCATACGTTCTTAATGAATGGTAAGTTTCAGTAATTGGAAATAAATAGCTCTGTAGATTTTTTAAATGAACAGAGTTATTTAACAAAGCCTTATTGTAAAAAGTAAGAAAAGAGTGTACCATTAAATGAGAATGATAATCAATTCCAATTGGTTACCAAGGAGTGAGTGAAAATGGTACAGCAAGATTTATTCGATGTAACTGTTATTGGAGGAGGGCCAGCAGGCCTTTACTCTACTTTCTATAGTGGATTAAGAGAAATGAAGACAAAGCTTATTGAATATCAACCACAATTAGGCGGGAAAATTCATGTATATCCAGAGAAAATGATTTGGGACGTGGGAGGGCTGACACCAATTACGGGAGCAAAATTAATTGAACAGCTAGTAGAACAAGGCTTAACATTTAACCCAGAAGTAGTGTTGAATGAAAAAGTGGAGTCTATCACGCGTAATGAAGAAGGTATTTTTGTATTACTTACTGCTTCAGGCCAAAAGCACTTTTCAAAAACAATAATTGTGGCTGTTGGCGGTGGAATATTAAATCCTCAAAAGCTAGAGATAGATGGGGCCGAAAGGTTTGAAGTCTCTAATTTGAACTACACAGTGAAGTCATTTAAACGATTTAAAGATAAAACAGTGATCATTTCCGGTGGTGGAAATTCTGCAATAGATTGGGCAAATGAATTAGAGCCTATCGCCAAAAAAGTTTATTTAACATACAGAAAAGATAGTTTAGCAGGTCATGAATCACAAGCAACACAATTAATGAACAGTTCCGCAGTTTGTATTTTAAATACTTCGATTACAAAACTAGTAGCCTGTGCTAATCATGAATTAATTGAACATGTTGAATTGACAAATCATGAAACTGGAGAGGTTTCGTACTTGCCCATTGATGAAGTGATTATAAATCATGGATATGAGCGTGATACTTCTCTACTTGAAAATAGTAAAGTGAGTATTGCTAAAGCAGATAATTACTTTATTGCAGGTAATGCTACTAGTGAATCTTCGATAGATGGAATTTATGCTGCTGGGGATATTCTAAAGCACGATGGGAAGTTAAATTTAATAGCAGGTACCTTCCAAGATGCAGCAAATGCTGTAAACAAGGCAAAACAATTTATCCAGCCTGACGCTAATGAAATTGGAATGGTCTCGTCACATAATGAAATCTTTAAAAAACGCAATAGAGAATTAGTTAAACAAATGATGAAACCAGTTGGAACCCTTTAAAGGAAATAAAAAGCTCCAGTTCCTCACGGGTCCTGGAGCTTTTATCATCTTCGCTATTATAGCGACTCTTTAATGACTTTTTTGTAATGGAAAACGGATAGTATCCCGAAGATCGAGTATAAAACCGTGTAGAGTACCATAACGATGATCATCGGTGTCCAGACTTCGGTCCCGAATAAGAACCATCCTGATTGGACTGCGAAATAACTGTGAAGCAGCCCGACAACTAAAGGAATACCGAAATTGAAAACTTGTTTTGCTTGGATTCCTCTTAGTAAGTCACCTCGGGTGAATCCCAGTTTTCTTAAGATAGTATAATTGGATTTTTCACCTTCACTTTCATCCATTTGTTTGAAATATAGGATACAACCGGATGTGACGAGGAAGGTTAACCCCAAGAAGCCGACGATGAACATGATAAGACCCATATTCTTCTTCTGGTTGTTGAACATTTCAAATTGGGAATCATTCACATGTTCTTCTTTGAAACTCATTTTATTGAATATATCATTCGCCTTTTCAAGTTCAGCTTTATCCTTCACATCAATTCCGATATTAACCGATGATACTTTTTGGATTTTCGGGTCGATATCCTTTTTCAATCGGTCGAATATCGTTTGGTCTACAATGGCAACAGGCAATCCGCCACTCGTAAAATAGTAGGACAAGATGGTATCATCATTCAATCCCATATATGTTTGCGGAATCACTTCGTGTTTGCCTTTCAGTTCAATCTTTCCGGAATCCTTCAAGGACATGATCTTCTCCATCATATTACTGTATCCGCTGAAAAGGGTCTCATCATCAGCGAGGTTGATTCCTTGAACGGATTCATCACTGATGACGGGGACAGTCATGATGTCTGGATCAAAGTTCACAGCTTCCAGGCTAGTCTCCATTATTTCCTTTACATTGACATCCACTTGAATGACATCAATCACCTTTTCGTCATAATCAATTTTACTGTCTGTCAATGCTTCTTTGAATGTATCTGCATCTTTCATATCCGTCATGGAAAAATCGGTAGGAATAGAGCTTTGTGCCATTTTCTCCGCTGAGTAGTAGGAGATATAGCTTAAAGATAATAACCCAATCGCCAAAGCGGAAACGGTCGTGATAATCGTCAATAATATCGCATTCGATTTCATCCGGAACATGATAGATGAAAGGGACAATACTTCATTGATGTTCAAATATCCATTTTTCTTTTTACGGACGATATTAAAGATAAAGCTTACGGATCCTTTATAAAATAGGTAGGTCCCGATGATGACGGATGCCAGAATGAAGACCATGGCTATGAAAAGCTCGGTCATTTGTGAGAAAGCCCCATCGAATAATTTGGATGAAACGACATAGCCAGCGATGATCAGTATAATCCCGAATATCCCGATGATCATTTCGAAAATCGAAACCTTTTTCACTTTTCCTTCCGTCATTGAAGTCACTCTAAATAATGATAAAATGGTCTGCCTTTTAATGAAGGCATAATTCATCAACATGATGAAAAGATAGATGGCACTAAACACGATCAATGTTTGAATAAGTGGCTGAAAAGAAAATTGAAGGGTCGCGATCGCCTGGACACCGGTAATTTTAAATAAAATCATGATGATTAATTTTGAAGCCGCAAACCCTACAAAGATTCCCAGGAATACGGAACAGAAATACAAGATCAGGTTTTCCACACTCAGGATACGGAATATCCTGTTCTTGGTCATGCCTATCAATTGGAATAAGCCAATTTCTTTACTGCGTCTTTTTATGAAAATGCTATTGGCATATAAAAGGAATATAGAAACAATCGCAACAAGTAAGATAGATGCTGCTTTAATAGAAGCTGCCCCTTTAACTGAACCTTCTGCTTTATCCATGGATGGGTCATATTGCAGCGTGACAAAAGCAAAATAAAGGGAGGCGCTGAAGACTAAGGCAAACACATACAGATAATAATTCTTCAGATTCTTTTTCAGGTTTCGAAAGATGAGTTGATTAATGCTCATTTTGAACCCCTCCCAAAACACCTTGTGTTTTCATGATGTCCTTGAAGAAGGTTTGTCTGGATTCTTCGCCTTTATTTAATTGTGTATATATTTGTCCATCTTTTATAAAAATGACTCGGCTGCAATAACTTGCCGCCACTGGATCATGGGTTACCATGATGATCGTCGCTTTGCGCTTTTTATTCATTTCGCTCAGTTTGTTCAGTAAATCGGAAGCTGATTTGGAGTCTAGCGCCCCAGTCGGTTCATCCGCAAAAATGATGCTTGGATCATGGATGAAAGCCCGTGCTGCAGACGTACGCTGTTTTTGACCACCGGAAATTTCATTTGGGTATTTATCCTTCACTTCATATATGCCCAGTTCCTTCGCCACGGTATCAAACTTTTGTGCCGCTTCATTATTGGCTGTTTTTGTAATGGATAAGGGCAAAAGGATATTTTCTTTGACGGTCAGTGTGTCCAATAAGTTATATTCCTGGAAGATGAAGCCTAAATGGTTCTTTCGAAATTCGGCCAGTTTCTTTTCTTTCATACCGGAAATTTCTTTTCCATCGATTATAATGCTCCCGTTGCTAATCTTATCAATCGAGGAGAGAACATTGAGCAATGTCGTTTTCCCTGAACCTGATGCTCCCATGATACTCATGAATTCGCCTTCTTGGATGTTAATATCCAATCCTTTTAATACTTCTTGTTTATTAAATTTATTGCCATAACTTTTATGGATTTTTTTTGCTTCTAATATATTCATACGATACACTCCCTTTTTTCTATATCCTTATTATAAAAGGCTGTGTATATCTTTTCCTTCGTTTGGACGAACAAAGAATAAAAGCATGTGACACTTTTGTCACATGCTTGTGATATTCACGAAATCATTTCTTTTTGGGAAGGTCAAGGTAATGGTCGTTCCGGTTCCAAGCTCTGATTTTACATCAATGGAGATGAATAGGGACTCAGTAGCATTCTTGGTTAAATATAACCCCATGCCTGTTGCCGCATTGTCACGATGATTTGTCGTGGATGTAAATCCTTTATCAAATATGCGGGATAAATCCTTTGGGTCGATGCCCCGTCCAGAATCCTTCACTTCAAGAATCGTTTGTTCAGCTTGTTCATGGCTATATATCCTGATATCTGAGTTTTCACTGTATTTAATGGAGTTGGTCAAGAGCTGCCTCATGATGAAGGCCAGCCATTTGGCATCACTAAGCACTTCGGTTACTTCTAAATGAATGTCAAAGCCAATCCCTTTTTGAATGCACCATGATTGCAGCGTTTTAATCTCATCAAAGATTATTGTTTCTAAATCGGTATTCTCAATATACAAATCATTTTCGATGAAAGGAATGCGCCTTTGATGGAGCTGTTGATCTAGAAGGAGATGAATGCGTAGCCACTCATACGTCAAAGGAGACTTAAGTGATTCATTATCTAAGCGGTCAATCATTAAGTGCATGGCCGTCAAGGGTGTTTTCACTTCATGAATCCAAGATAATAATTCATCTTTCTCCTGTTCTAACGTCATTTGACCTTGTGAAGCAGACTGTTTCAAAAATTCGGTTTGATTCATGATGCTGTTTTCAATGATTCTTTCAAAAGGGCTGTCTGGATCGGCTATATTTGTTAAATCAAGATTGTCTTCCCGGTCTTCTAAACTTTTATAGAATTTCGTTTCTATTTTGTAACGGACAATTAAAAAGATACTGAACATAATCATCGATAAAAAGACAATATAGAGGATGGGCTTTAGTGGAATTGCCGTATCAATAAAAGCGACAAAGATGATAAAAAGATGAAGGAGTATATAGAAAATAATCCAGCTGAATCTTTCCACTATATATTTTTTAATCATATAATTGCCTCTTCAACAGCGATGTAGCCCTGTCCAACCTTCGTTTCGATAAAGCGCCCTAAGCCAAGTTCATCAAGTCTTTTCCGTAAACGATTCACATTGACTGTAAGGGTGTTATCACTGATAAAACGTTTATCATCCCATAAGCTGTTGATTAATTCTTCCCGGCTTACGATCTTATTTTTCTGCTCAATAAGCTTCTTTAATATAAAAATTTCATTCTTTGTCAGTTCAATGGACCCTGTATTAGCTGAGACTGTATTTTTTTCATAATCCACGGTGGCACCGCACCATGTTTTTAACTCGATCTTTTCTGTATTGTAATTATATACACGACGAAGAGTAGCCTGTATCTTTGCAATGAGAACATCAAAATGAAAGGGCTTTTGGATAAAATCATCAGCGCCAAGCTGCATAGACATCACCATATCAGTAGGATGATCGCGTGACGATAAAAAGATAATGGGAACATTTGAATGATTTCTAATCATTCTGCACCAATGAAACCCATCAAACTTTGGCAATTGAATATCAATTATGACTAAATCAGGCTTTATGTCTGTGAATTCCTGAATCACTTTACTAAAATCGCTAATCCCATAAATATCATAAGACCATTGCGCTAATCTATCTTTAATCTCGTTGAATAACGTCGTATCATCTTCTATTAATAAGAGTTTAAACAAATGATTCACCACACTTTTTCAGCTTTTCATTAAAATTATATAGTAAAACCTTTTTGGGTTCTATAGAGTGGGACCAATTTATTACCAGCACTTGAAAAACACTGAATGTATTGCCGATAAGGGACTGTGGAACGAATCAACACGGATTGAGAAATACCGTGACATCATGGGCGACGATTAACGGTTGTATGGATAACACTATTATATTAGAATGGACCATAACGAATGGAGGAAATGAAATTATGTCTGATTTTCCAAATTGCCCAAAATGTAATTCAGAATACACGTACGAAGATGGAAGTCTTTTTGTTTGCCCAGAATGTGCTCATGAGTGGACTTTAGAATTAGAAACTGAAAATAGTGATAAAAAAATTATCAAAGATGCAAATGGAAATGTATTAAACGATGGTGATTCTGTAACAGTAATTAAAGACCTTAAAGTAAAAGGGAGTTCATCAGTCCTAAAAATAGGTACAAAAGTAAAAAGTATACGTTTGGTTGATGGAGATCATGATATTGACTGCAAAATTGACGGATTTGGAGCTATGAAATTAAAATCTGAATTTGTTAAAAAGGTATAAAAGCAGTTTTTGTTTATGCAACTGAACCGAAAATATTTTCTATTATCAATTCTGGTAGATATTCAAATTCTACCAGGATTTTTTTAGTTTCTGAAAAGTTTCACTATTGGAGGAATAGTTGTAAAAAAATAGATGGAGAGTTTTCATGGCAGTCTATACGGCAAACGAGGCGTGATTATTTTCCGAAGATTCTATCATTCTTCTCAGTATATGGTCTAGCGGGCAGTCTTGTACTCGGCATTTTACAGGGGCTTATGTTAACTTTTTGTATTGAAAATGCAGGATGAAAAGAGGGTGAAAAGGGTCGCGATTTCCAAATTGATGAAAATCCAGATATATATTTAAACGTTCATTGTTTTCCTGTAAAATAACTTTATATGGCAGAAACTCTGTCAAATTTCTTGTCAAATTATTTAGGAAGCTTGAGGGAAACGTAAATTATGGCTTTTGAAAAAAATCTTGAGAAAAGTTGGAATAATCAACCAAACATAGGCTTAAAAGCTTATTTAAAGAAAATGAAGGGCGAAACTAGAGATAAAGACAGAATTGATTATATTGATTCCTTTGTTTCAGCTATAGGTGGACTCATTGCTATTATTATCATTAGTTTTGTAGCTGTCTATTTAGGATATCCTATGGGATTAGCTCCTCTAGGTGCAAGCTGTGTAATTGTATTTGGCGCCCATAAAGGTATCTTGTCTCAACCTCGAAACGTTATTGGAGGACATTTAATTTCTACCACTTCAGCACTTATTATTTGGAGCATATTTGGTAAGAGTCTATTCATTATTGGTCTAGTATTAGCTATTGTATTATTAATAATGACTCTTACAAAAACTGTTCATCCTCCCGCAGCAGCAAGTGCCCTTGTTGCTGTTAATTCTCAAGCTGGATGGGGATTCCTTATTTCGATTGCAATAGGTACTATATTATTAGTTTTTATATCAATGATCTATAATAACTTATTTCAAGCAAGACAGTATCCAAAACACTGGTTATGAGACTAATAATGTATATAAACTGAGATAACTAATATGATTAGTTATCAGATGATGTTTATTAAAAATTGCTCTTTTAGCTTAATTATCTGGATTTTACTAGTCTTGCAAGTTTAAAAAAATGATACCGATAAAAATAAAAAGCCATTTCCATATGCTAAAGGTTGGGAACTTTAGCATATGGAAATGGCTTAACTCTGTTTGTCTGATAAATTATTCATAAATCACGTTTGAGATATACAATAGGATTAAAGAGGGTACCAATTTTAAAAAAAGGAATTAATTAACAATATAAAAATGAGCAAGTACTTAATAAAGTATCTTGCTCACCAGGTTGTGAAATATAATAATCTTAATATACTTTGTCACCGTTAAAGATTGAATTTTTAACTACAACATAATCTACATTACGGATTGCTTCTAACTTGTTTCCTCCAGCATAAGAAATAGAGGACTGAAGATCTTGTTCCATTTCTTTCAAAGTATCTTCTAAAGATCCTTTGTGCTCGACAAACATTTTTTTGCCTTCAACATTCTTCTTTTCACCTTTTTGGAATTCCGAAGCTGAACCAAAGTATTCTTTAAAGGCCTTTCCATCTTTCTCAATTGTTTCTCCTGGAGATTCTTCATGTCCAGCAAATAATGAACCAATCATAACCATAGAGGCACCGAATCTAATTGATTTAGCTATATCACCATGTGTGCGAATGCCTCCGTCAGCAATAATAGGTTTACTTGCTGCTTTTGCACACCAACGAAGTGCAGCTAATTGCCAGCCACCAGTTCCAAATCCAGTTTTAATTTTAGTGATACATACTTTCCCTGGTCCAATGCCTACTTTTGTAGCATCAGCACCAGCATGTTCTAATTCTCTTACTGCTTCTGGAGTTCCCACATTTCCTGCAATAACAAAAGTATCAGGTAAGTGTTTTTTAATATGCTGAATCATATTTATAACAGCAGTGGAATGACCATGTGCGATATCTATCGTAATGAATTCTGGTATAACATGTTCATTTGATAATTGTTGTATGAAACCATACTCTTCTTCTTTGACGCCCACACTAATAGATGCGATTAATTCACGTGAATGCATATCTTTAATAAATGAGTGTCTCTTTTCTGGTTCGAAACGATGCATCACATAGAAGTAACCATTCTCCGCTAAGTAAATGGCAACCTTTTCGTCTATAATTGTTTGCATATTTGCAGGGACCACAGGTAACCTAAATGTATGTCTACCTAAGGTTACAGTTGTATCACACTCAGAACGGCTATTTACTATACATTTTGCAGGAATTAATTGAATATCTTCATAATCAAACACGTTTTCCATGATATGCACCTCTATATACGAATGTTTTTATATTTTTATATTAAAATTGTTCGCCCACTAGGTAATGTACATCATTTTTCTCAGTAAGTCAAAATTTTTAATAGTTATATTGTGTGTCACTTCAGAAAAGTTATGACAAATTGATAGGCAGAGGGGTAACATAAACGTATATCATCGTATAATTAACATAGAGGAAACTGATATTTGGTCGTATATTGAATAGACAAAGAATCCAAAAAATTAGAATGTTAATACAGCTGATGAAGAGTATAAGGTGACATTGCGATTGAAGGGATTACATAATATTGAATTTAATATCTTGTATCTGTTTGGTATGCCTTTGCTCATGTAAGGATAATAATTCAATCCATTGATCCAATGATAGGTCCCCGAACATGGGATGTTTGGCTTTCTTTTTATTTAAAACAATATCTTTATCCATTTCATAAAGAACCTGCAATAATTGATCCCTTGATTCAGCAAGTAAATCTATAATCTTTGATATTTCAAAAGGTTTTTGTGAGGGTAAAACGCTGTCTGGAGATTTGAATTTTTTTTTCATATCAGAAATTAAGTAAATATTTTTTTGAATGATATTTTTGTAATCCCTATCCCGAATACCTCTGGCTATAGCTTCAGTAATTGCCTGCTCAGAAAGATATAAGTGATGGCAAATTTGGGCGATGCTCCATATATCAGGAACAGGTTTGTGATTTAGTGTCTTGTCCTCCAATTCTGTAATTTCCTCTATTAGCTGGTTTCTCGATTCGAATAATAAATCATACTCTATAAAATTCATACGAACCTCCCTCTTTAATGACACCTCGTTTTTGAATGTATCACTAGAACACGTTTTTCGTGATACGTACGACTGAATCCGAAAAGTATATTCTTTTTATATTAAAAATCGTTCGTCTATTAGGTGGTTTCCCTGATTTATTCTCAGGGAGTCAAAATTTCAAAAAAGTGTTTTTTATCCATTAATAATTTTAACAGATTTAAAGCGTTTTTAGGAAAAAATGGATAGATTGACAGAAGAGTGATTAAACATATACCAACGTAAAATGAACATAGAGAAAACGGACATCTAATGTATAAGGGGTGTATAAAATTTCATAAAACGATTGTTTTGTTAGGATGATCTGATAAAGAGCGTGTGAAAGATTCTAGAGGTGAGACGAAGAAAGGGGGCGATTTTAGAATAGGCCATGTTTTTGTGGCGCATCATTTCAATTATGGTTTGAGGGAGGAAATCAGAACTGTATTAGATCTGTTCCTCCAGACTTTTTACTTCACTTTAAATATACTATCCATAAGTTTATAACAAGGGGAAGCTAGGTTTATACCTGCAAATGGCGCATTACTTTTTCAACTGAAATCTTAACTGGATTGAAACCTTTGGCATTCCATAATAATAGACCTTGATTGAGGGATATATAGTAAATGGCCAGTTCCATCGGGTCACCATCTATAAAGATTCCATCACGCTGCCCGTTACTGATAATACGGGCTATCCCATTCATAGCTATGGTATATTTTTGGTTTAATTCTTGTTTAACTTCATCAGAGAGTGAATCAGATTGTTGGGCCTCAATAACAAGAATACGACGATCTTGTGCTTGTTCTGGTGATCCGGAAAATGTAAGTTCAGTGAACCATGCAAGTTGATCCCAGGGTGTGCCTGTTCTATTTTCGGCTTCCTTCACTGTTTCAATAAACTGATCTAGTATGTTCATAATAAGAGACAAATAAATATTTTCTTTTGACTGGAAGTAATGGTAGAAAAGTCCATGACTTAATTTTACTGATGAAGTAATATCACTAATTTTAGTTGCTGCAAAACCCTTGCGTGCGAAAACCTTCAAGGCAGCTTTACTGATTTCTTCATAGCGTTGATCCCGTATTATTTTAAATTGTTCATCACTCTTAGGTGCCATCATTTCATTCCTCGCTTGCTGTATATTATTTCATTAATGTTGCATATTTAGATGTGTTTATAAGAGAAATCTGCAGATTGGTAAATGAATATAACTTCTCGTGATTCACTTTCTTCTCTTAATGAATACCGTATCATATAAGTTTAGCTTTTATAACAAAAAAAATCGAAGTTTTTTTTGCTGTCAATTCATTCACAAATGCAATGATGATGATTGGTGTAGAAAATTGTAATAAGTTCAGTATATATTTTTTTTAGTTATTTATAGTATTTTCGAAAGCCTTATCATTTGTTATTTAGGCATAATTGGAAGAATTAATGAGGGGTCTTTTTTTTATTCTCATTCTTTCATCCCTAGTATAAGAATAGTCATTCATGCATTCTCATGATTACATTTTTTGGTTGACTAACAAGTCAACTTTTTGATTGACTTGTTAGTCAACGTTATATATTATTGGTTCATGCTAATGTGCGTATTCACGATTCGTATGAAAAAAGTTTGAATAAAAGATATATGCATAGAGAAGCAGATCAGTTTGTTAGAAAATACATGTAAAAAAAGGGGATAGAACAATGGGTAGACTACAAGGGAAAACTGCTATCATTACAGGGGCAGCTGGCGGTATTGGTAAAGGTATGGCGATGGCTTTTGTTAAAGAAGGAGCAAAAGTTGCAATCATTGATTTAAACGAAGAGCTTGGTAACCAAACTATAAAAGAATTACAAGAATATCAACCAGAATCCATTTTCATTCAAGCTAATCTTGCTGAGCATGACAAATTGGGTGCTATCGTTAAAGAAGTGGCTGATAAATTCGGGAAAATAGATATCTTGGTGAATAATGCACATGCATCAAGAATGGCTTCTATTGCTGATACAACACAAAAAGAATTGGATTTATCTTTTAATACAGGATTCTATCCAACATTCTACTTCATGCAAGCAGCATTGCCTTACTTAAAAGAAACACAAGGGAAAATCATTAACTTTGCATCTGGAGCTGGGATTAATGGAGATGCTAATCAAGGTTCATATGCGGCAGCAAAAGAAGCAATTCGTGGAATTACCCGTGTAGCGGCTAATGAATTTGGTCCATTTGGCATCAATGTAAACATCATTGCTCCAATTGCTAAATCACCTGGAATGCTTCAATGGGCAGAAGACCAACCTGAATATTATCAAAACATGCTTGCTAAAATTCCTTTAAGAAGACTTGGCGAACTTGAAAGTGATATCGGACGTACAGCCGTTTTCTTAGCAAGCGATGATTCTGATTATATTACTGGTCAAACAATCATGGTTGATGGTGGATCTATCAAATTACGTTAATGGATTGTTGATTTGGTAAGTGAATATATTACACAATAAAGATAATGACTAGTTAATAACCAGTAGTATTATTTATAATCGATAACGCTACTGGCTTTTATTGCGGGAATTTTGGCATAAAACGAGAAGTAGGGGGACACACATCAATGAGTCAGAAGAAAAAAATTCACTATGCTTGGTGGATTTTAGCAGGCTTAGCTATTATGGTCGGTATTGCAAAAGGCGGTATTATGACTGCAGGTGGATTGTTTTTAACACCTGTTACAGAGGATTTAAGCATTGGAATGGGAAGCTTATCCTTGTACTTTAGTATTTCATCAATTGTCACCATGATTTTCCTTCCAATTGCAGGTAAAATGATGGCGAAATATGATATTAGAATGATATTAGTAATAGGAGTTATTTTACAAGCAGGATCATTTGCGATGTTTGGATTAATGAATTCTGTGTGGGGTTGGTACTTGTTCTGTATCCCTATGTCAATTGGTTCCATTTTTGTTTGCCAAATGGCAGGCCCAGTATTAATCAATAACTGGTTTAAAAAGCATAATGGCTTGGCAATGGGAATTATGGTAGCCTCAGGTGGCTTATTCGGAGCAATTCTTCAACCTATGGCAGGTAACTTAATTGATAGCCAAGGCTGGAGAAATACTTATATTATTTTAGGAGTATTAGTAATGGCGATCGTTATACCAATCGTACTCTTAACGATCAGAATGGCCCCACAACAAAAAGGCTTACAACCACTTGGAGTGGACGAAGTAAAAAGTAATGAAAAAACAATTCCTAAAGCAGTAACAAGTAAAGGAGTTACGGCAGTTGTAGCAAGAAAATCCTCTGCATTTTATGCATTACTTCTATTTTTCTTCTTTATCACGGCTATAGGAAGCTTTGGTCAACATGTTGCACCATTCGCAATGGGATTGGGCTATGATATTACATTCGCGGGTAATGCAATGGGAGGCTGGTCGATTGGTGTGTTATTAGGAGCTTTATCCTTCGGAATATTATCTGATAAAATTGGTGCGAAAAATACAGCACTCTTTGCGATGATTTTAGGTTTAGTTCCAATTGGAATACTTTTAGCAATTCCAGAAAACTCTGCGATGTTTACGTTAGCAATTGCTATCTATGGATTTGTAGTTGCATCTATCGGTACATTAGGACCGCTACTAACAACAGCTTTGTTTGGTAATAAAGAATATAGTGAAATCTATGCTTCTGCTGTGATTGGATTAGCAGTAGCGGGGATTGTCGCTTTACCAGGATACGGATATATCTTTGAATTTACAGGTAGCTATACATCAGTACTGGTTGCAATTGCTTTTATGTTGACTATCAATTTAGTATTGATTATCCTAGCATTCAAAGGTAAAAAGAAACTCGAAGAAGCTGGGCATTGGAACTAATTACCTCTAAATTATAACACCGTTAATATTCCTTAAAGCAATGATAATAGAAAAGGCGGGAGATTAATTCTCTCGTCTTTTTTTGACTCTTAAATAAATAATTTCACTAGATAGATTTGAAAATAAAAGTATACTTTCATAATTTGAACAGGAAAAGTTGCGAATGAAATGGGGAACTTTTACACTAATGAGATATACAATATTAAATTTGACGGGTGGATCTTGATGGCTAAAACAATAGTTGAAAAATTGAATTTACAAAAATATAAAAAGGTGGCAGTCGTGCATTTACCTGATGGTGCAGATTATTTAGCGGAATTAGCGGAATATGATACAGAGCTTTCTGAAAGTACGTATGATCTTATATTTGCTTTTGTATTAGATATGGAGTCTTTAAAAGGAATCGTAAACAAGGTAATTGAAAAAAATTTTTTGAATAAAAGCGGCTATATCTTTTTGGCTTATCCCAAGAAGGGGAATAAAGTGTATCCAACGTTTATTCATCGTGATGATTTATTAGCTGGGCTAGGTGCAGATGAAAATGGTTATATTGGATCGAGTAACATTAAGTTTGCACGTATGGTTGGATTAGATGATGTCTTTACGGTTGTCGGTCTAAAAGAAGATTCCCGAAACAAGAATCAACCATCTTCCAAAGCAAGTCAATGTGTAGATGATTATATCGCGATGATTCAGGATATTGAGAAAGATTTGCAGGATTCTCCGGATTTACTTGCGTTCTATCAATCAATCACTCCAGGGTACCGTAAAGATTGGGCACGTTATGTATATAGTGCAAAACAAGAGGCGACAAAAGTAAAACGACGTGAAGAAATGAAAATGATTCTTGGAGAGGGTTATAAGAGTCGGGATTTATATAGAAGAGATAAATAAGTGTATTACGATGCCTTCTACTTTTCTTCTTCTGTAGTTCATCATGCATGAACTTAGCTAGAATCTGTAAACCTTACCATAAATAAAGAAAGCTCCAACCTGAAACAGAGAGACTCGTTCACTCTCTGTTTTTTGTCATGTTCACTCTATCAAAGGCATATACTAGACCAAATTAAAATTTCAAATCGTAATAATTATGATTTGTAAAGGTGGTTGAAAAATGCTTTTGAAACGATACACGGGCAATCTGCTGTTATTGATTCTGCTGTTTTTGCTACTTGCATTCTTTTTTCTAGGCGATGTGTTTATTCCAAAAGCACTTGATTTCTCAGCCTACCCGATGCTTCGTTCGGTGTTGGTTGTATTTTTGGGGTTGTTTTTAGAATCGATTCCTTTTCTGTTCTTGGGTGCAATTGCATCTTCGTTTATCCAGTTGTTTGTTAGTGAAGAAATCATTCAGCGGATGATTCCAAAAAGACCTCTTACGGCTATTTTTGCTGCGATCGCGGCGGCACTGATTATCCCGGTTTGCGAGTGTGCAATCATACCGGTCGTGCGAAGGTTAATTGTGAAGGGTGTCCCGGTTCATGCAGGTGTTGTTTTACTCGTTACCGCCCCAATCTTAAATGTCATAGTTTTCGGCTCAACTTATTATGCCTTTCAGAATAACCCGTCCATTCTATACGGAAGAATCATTCTCTGTGTTATTACGGCCGTTATTATAGGTTTATTTATTTATATCTTCTGCAGTAAAGACGTGGTAAAAGAAGAGAAGATAGAACTTGTTCATGAGCATGATCACGTTACTTCTTTGCCTAGTAAATGGACAAGCTTCATCGATCACACTTCACAGGAATTTTTTATGGTCGGCAGATACTTTATCATAGGCGCCTTGTTTGCCAGTGTATTTCAAGTTTTAATGGTTCGGACTATTCTGGCCGATATCGGTCAGACTCCGATTCAAGGCACAGCACTGATGATGGGAATCGCGTTTGTACTTTCGCTCTGTTCATCAGCAGATGCATTCGTTGCCGCTTCCTTTTCTCATAGTTTTCTACCGGGTTCTATCCTTGGTTTCCTTGTATTTGGTCCAATGCTGGATTTGAAAAATGTTCTGATTATGCTGTCCTGTTTTAAACAGAGATTTGTCGTCACATATGTACTGCTTGTTTTCGCAGTCGTCTTCAGTCTGTGTCTGCTTGCAGGTGTAATGATAAGTAAGGGGGGCATCTAATGAAAAGTTTTTTTATCCAAAGACTTGAGGGACTGCTACTACTTGGATTGGGGCTTATGATTTTTAAATTGTACGTTTCTGGTCATTTAACGAAATTAATTGCACCCAAAATGGTTCCATATGCATTGGCTGCGCTTTTTGCTTTTTTAGTAATCAGTCTTCTGCGTATGAAAAAACAAAAACAGAGCCTGCATAATTGTGAGTGTGAATCCCATAGAGAGTCTTCACCGGCCATGAAGGTCCTGAAATATAGTTTGTTCTTCATTCCGATTATGCTTGGCTTCATTTTGACGGACTTTACATTGAGCGGAGAAGTGCTGGCAAAAAGAGGAATGGCGCAGCAACAGACTCCCTTAGTAAGTTCATACGATGCAGGGAAACATGTGAACAGTGAAAAGATTTCTGTCACAGATGACAATTACTTTGAAGTATTGGATGATTTGCTGAACAACCTCGATACAATCGAGGGGAAGGAAATAGAGCTTTCCGGGTTTATTTATCGTGAAGATTCATTTAAAGAAAAACAAATGGCAATCGCCCGCCTCTCCATGTCCTGCTGTGTGGTCGACGCGACGTTATACGGCTATATGGTCAATGGAAATGTGAAAAATATGAAGACGAATGATTGGTACACCATTACAGGCACATTAAAAAAAGGGAGTTATAAAGGTGAAGCGGTACCGGTTATTGATTTAAAAGAATCGAAGAAAATAAAGGCACCGGAAGAAGCTTATTTGTATGAAAATGTGGAGATTATTCAATAGATTGCTATGGGATATTGTTCCTTTTTGTGGAGTGTGTTAAAATACTTTGTAATTAGGGGTGGATGAAAATGGAAGAAGGAAAAACCTTTATGAATTCACAACTTCATCATCATACACAGTAGCTTTGCTATCCGATTGCTGAAAAATCGTGAATAGGAAAGCTATTTATCATGAACCGTATTTGATTAGTAAGTTAATCAGATGCGGTTTTTTATTTTTTCTAACAAAAGGAGGAGTTTTAATGAAGAAGATGGCTTATCAAAATGTAAAAGGTACACAGGATTATTTACCACAAGATGAGGCAATTCGTAATCAGGTTAAAAGGACTTTAGAGGATGTTTTCCTTCTTTATGGCTGTCAGTCAATTGAAACACCAATTTTGAATTATACAGAATTACTTGCTTCGAAATATGGAGGAGGAGCGGAAATATTAAAGGAAATGTACACACTGACTGATCAGGGCAAACGGGAATTAGCCCTTCGTTATGACTTAACCATTCCTTTTGCAAAGGTCGTCGCGATGAATCCAGGAATAAGGAAGCCGTTTAAGCGGTATGAAATCGGAAAAGTGTTTCGTGATGGTCCAATTAAGGCAGGGAGGTTTCGTGAGTTCACCCAATGCGATGTTGATGTAGTTGGCGTGGAATCACAGGCGGCGGAGGCAGAGCTAATGATGATGGCGATTGAGKCCTTTCAGAAGTTGGGTTTAGATGTGCGTATTCAATATAACAACCGGAAGCTATTAGCGGGCATGCTTGAAGTGCTGGGTGTCCCTAAGTCTGAAATAGCTGATGTGACACTAACTTTGGATAAACTTGAAAAAATATCGATAGAGGGTGTTTCACAAGAGCTAGAGAGAAAACAAGTGGCAGTTGAAACAATCAATGCAATTAGAAGTTGGCTAAATGAAAGGGAAACAATCGACTTGAATTTCTTCAAAGACTTGGCGACAGATAATATTCTACTCCAAGAAGGAGTAAAGGAATTATCGGAGTTAAAAGGGTTATTGAAATACTTACAACTTGAGGATGTCTGCATCTTTAATCCGTTTTTAGCTAGAGGACTTGAGATATACACTGGAACAGTATATGAAATTTTTCTGGCAGACGGCGAATTAAAGTCGAGTATTGGAAGTGGAGGAAGATATGACAATGCAATCGGAGGGCTTGCAGGTACCAATGATAAAGTCTCGACTGTGGGCATTTCTTTTGGTCTGGATGTGATTTTAACTGCTATAAAAGGTAGAAACCAAACAAAAAATGTTTCTAATCTTGACTACTATATTATTCCAATTGGTGTGGAAAAAGAAGCATTAGGTGTTGCCAAAGAATACCGCCAAAAGGGATACAAAGTGGAAGTCGAATTATCAGGCAAAAAGATAAGCAAGGCCTTGGATAGGGCAAATAAAGAAGGGCTTCAGGCTGTCATAATAATCGGTGAAAATGAGGTGAATGCGAACATCATTAAAATAAAGGATTTGAAAACCGGGGAAGAGGCATCACTTCCGTTTATGTTTTAACAGCTTACAATGACATGACTAGGCACCTGTTTCTCCGTGTTTCATAACATAATGGGAAAAGGAACAGGGAGGTTTTTATACATGTATGGTTACGAAACGTATGAAGATGATTGGAGTAGACAGCAGAATAAATTAGTCCGTCAGCTTGAAAAGGCGATAAATGGCGAGTACAGCGCCATCCAGTGTTACGAGAAATTAGCTGAATTAGCACCGGATGAGAGGCAGCGGAAGCGGATTATGGAAATTAGGGAAGATGAGGTCAAGCATTTTCAGAGATTTGCTCAGATTTATACCAGCTTGACGGGGGTGCAGCCACAGCCTAAAGTGACGGAATCGTGCCCTGAGTCCTATAGAGACGGGGTGGAATTTGCGTTCCAGGATGAGCAGGAAACCGTAGATTTTTATAGAGAAGTGGCAGATGGTGTGGCTGATCGATCCATAATCAAGGCATTCAATCGTGCTGCCGCCGATGAGCAAAATCATGCCGTGTGGTTTTTATATTACTTAGTCGGCTTAAAAGGATGATTAATTCTTATGAAGGTTGAATTAATTGCGTGAAGGACGAATTATTTGCATGAAGGACGAATTATCCCGCCAAACGGACGAATTATCCTTTTGAAGGTTGAATTAATTGCGTGAAGGACGAATTATCCTTCCCAACGGTCGAATTAATCCATTTACAGCTTATGCTGCGATCATACAAAAAAATAAGCTAGGAAAAATCCTAGCTTATTTATTAATTATGCTGCAAAATCCAACTCTGTAAAAGCGTCACTTTTTCGCAGACAACTTCTGGTTCATAATAGCAGGACTCTTTGACGATTTTGGCGAAATCGTCAGTGAAATTATTCCGCATAAGAGTAGTCCAACACCAAACCAAGACATTAGAGTCAAGCTCTCTCCGATGAGGAATACGCCTAGAAGCGCGGCTGTCAGCGGCTCAGCGAGTGACAGGGAAACGGCTGTTGATGATGGAACAGATAAAAGCCCTTTATTAAAAAGTAAGTAGGCAACTGCGGTAGCGAGAAGACCAAGATGGAGGCTGACGGCCAACCCGTTTGTGGTCCCTATCCAGCTGATATCAAATATAAATAACATAGGTGCCAAAAGCAGGGCGCTGAAACAAAAGATGACCGCAGCAGTTGCTTCTGGAGGCTGTTTATCCAAAATCTTTTTACTTACCAGTGTGTATACTGTAAAGGAAGCCCCAGCACCAAGCGCAAACAAGGCACCTACCGGATCAATGGTAACAGAACCTTGATTGGAAAAAAGAAGCAAACATCCGGCAATTGATAAACCTGTTGCCATCCACCAGCTCGGTGATGGACGTTTTTTACCAAATAGCCATTCAAGGAAGCCAGCGATAATAGGGGCGCTGCTTAGTGTAATAATGGTTCCGATGGCGATTCCGGTCATGCTGACAGCTGTGAAAAATAGCGGTTGATAACAGGCCATACCTAGCGTCGCCAAAATGGTTTCTTTTATTGGCCAATTGTGTAACGTTATTTTTTTTTGCCAGATTGCAATGAGCAATAAGGCAGTACCACCAATAGCCAGGCGGACGGAACCAATCACAATTGGGTGGGCGCCATCAGGGGCGAAAGATTGAGCTGTTCCGGTTGTTCCCCAAAGCATAGCGCCAAGTATGACGAGTAAATATGGGTATTTACCATTCATGAACGTTCTCCTATCATTAAAGATTTAAAATTCAGACTATAAAAGTATATCAATAATGCACCCTTTATCAAATAGGAAAGAGGCTGGGGTCATTTGTTCGGAAGAACGGAACATAGTATAATGGCCTTACATATATCATGTAAATAGTGGAGATAGGATTTGTAAGGGGGGATAAGCATGTCTTCAGGTAATCGAAATAATCAAATTGGCCCGCCGCGATTTGCTATTGCCATTCACTCACTGGTTTGGCTTGCTCAAAGTGGAAAGCTTTTGACAAGTTCAGCGATAGCTTCAAAGGTGAATTCACATGCGACGTTTTTACGCCGAGTGATGGCTCAGCTTGCTGTTGCAGGGATTGTCGAAACAAAGGAAGGGCGAGATGGTGGATATAGTTTGAAGGTGCCTGCCGCTCAGCTGACTTTAGCGGATGTGTATCAAGCCGTACGCCCAGAATGTCTTGTTTGTATGGAAACGAGTGAATGCGGCGAAGTTGGGAAGCAGTTGGATACGGCTTTGGAAGAAATCATGAAAGAAGCAGAACAGGAAACATTGCGCCTATTAAAGGGGTATACGTTAGAAGAGTTTATGAAAAAAGTCGACTTTGCCAATTTTGAAAAAGAGTGTCTAGGGTAATATCCTTGCAAGAGGATACCCAAGATTATATAATGTGCTTAATGTGATTGCATTAAATGAAGGGGGTTTTTACATGAAGGTAGAAATTTGGTCGGATTATCAATGTCCGTTTTGTTATATAGGAAAGCGTCGGTTCGAGGAGGCCTTGAGCCAATTTGAAAATAAAGATCAGGTAGAGGTTTCGTTCCGCAGTTTTGAGTTGAACCCGGAGGCTGAACGTGATATTAATATGACCTCGAATGAAATGCTTGCGAAGAAATATGGCATGTCGCAAGCGGAAGTAGAAGCGAGCAGCCAAAATCTGACCCAACAGGCTAAAGAATTGGGACTCGATTATCATTTTGACAAAGTGGTCTTAACGAATTCGTTTGATGCTCACCGCTTGATGCATTTTGCTGAATCAAAAGGTAAAGATAATGAAATGAATGAACGCCTTTTTAAAGCATACTTTACGGAAGGCAAACATATTGGTGATCATGCAACATTGGCTAGTTTGGCTGAAGAGGCCGGCCTTGAAAAGTCTGAGGCAGAAACCATGCTAGCAGGTACTGCATTCACGGCGGAGGTTAGAGGGAACGAGCAAGAAGGAAGCCTGCTTGGAATTACAGGTGTCCCATTCTTCGTCATTAATCGCAAGTATGGCATCTCAGGAGCTCAGCCAACAGAGGCATTCCTGGATACGCTGAAAAAGGTATGGGCTGAGGAAAATCCGCTTCAAATGGTGAATGATCCAGCAACAGGTGAAGCTTGTACGGACGGTTCTTGTAACGTACCGGAAAAATAAAGCAGATATGAAGACAGAGACCCGAAATCAGGGTCTCTTTTTTACTTCTTTCAAAATGAATGTTAAGACCTTGGATTGGTGGGATTGTGTATCTAATTATGGAAAGATAATGAAGAGTCTTTTGTTTTCTATAGTTTCATAGACTGAAAATTTGTATAATAGGTGAGATAGCTAAGAGGTTTAAAATTGAATATACATATGGAGGGTTATGAATGAGTAAGCTTAACGGCAGAACCATTGCTCTATTGGGAGCGAGGAAAACGGAAGAAATAAGTAAAATTGTTCATAATCTTGGGGGCGTACCGCTAGTT